>NZ_RIBZ01000801.1:0-13113 GCF_003721215.1 Streptomyces botrytidirepellens | reverse complement strand
CCGCGCCGCGCCCGCACCGCACGTTCACGCACACCCCGCGGGCCACGCCCCGCCGGGCCACCCCGCCCCGCACCCGGGTGGCGGCGAAACCGCGCAGCGCCCCGCGGGTGGCGCCGCTCGTCATCGCCTTCGGCACCAGCGGCGAACGGGTGCGCGAACTCCAGGCGCGGCTGCGCCGGCTCGGGCACTTCGACCGCAACCCGACCGGCTACTTCGGCACGGTGACGCGCGCGTCGGTCGCCTCGTACCAGCGCGCCCGCGGCCTGTCGGCCACCGGCTCGGTGGACAGCCGCACCTGGACCTCCCTGCGGTCCCGCACCACCCCGCCCACCCGCGACGAGCTGTACCCGCCGACCACCAACCCGCTGGCCAAGCCGGACTCGCGGTGCCTGACCGGGCGGGTGCTGTGCATCAGCAAGAGCAGCCGGACGCTGGCGTGGATGATCAACGGCCGGGTCGTCTCGGCCATGGACGTGCGCTTCGGCTCGCAGTACACGCCGACCCGGGAGGGGCTCTTCCAGGTCAACTTCAAGAGCCGGGACCACGTCTCGACGATCTACGACACCCCGATGCCGTACGCGATGTTCTTCAGCGGCGGCCAGGCGGTGCACTACTCGGCCGACTTCGCCGCCCGCGGCTACAACGGGGCGTCGCACGGATGTGTGAACGTCCGCGACAAGAAGAAGATCGCGGCGGTCTTCAACCAGGTCAAGGCGGGCGACAAGGTAGTCGTTTACAAGTAAGGGCATCAGCCATCAATTGAGGAACCACGACGGCGAGGACCCGGTCCGCGAGAGCGGCGCCGGTTGAGTGTGCAAAAAGAGGGGTGGCGCGGGCAGAGCCGGGGGAACGTGCTCTGCCCGCGCCGATGCGCGGAGCCGTCGGTACGGGGGGAACCTCGGCTCTCGCGCGGCCGATGACCAGTCGGCCCGTTTCTTACAGCGTCACCCCTGAAAAAAACGTCACACCAGATGCGCGGGAGGTGCGCGGGCGCCTCAGGGAGCGCCCGATTTCGCAGTCGTCGCGGAGTCGGACGGTGTCGTGGCCGAGTCCTTGGACGGGGTCTCGGACGAGCCGCCGGACGGGGTGTCGGACAGTTCCTTCGACGGGGTGCCGGACAGGGTGCTCGACGGGGTGTCGGACGACGGCGTGGGTTCCGGGCTCGGCGTACCGCCGTCGTCCCCGGAGGGCGGCGGGGGCGCGGGGTTGGAGGAACCGCCGTCGTCGCCGCTCCCGGAGTCGTCACCGGTACCGGCGGTCGTGCCCGTGTCGTCGGTGCCGCCGCGCGGAACGGGGTCGTAGCCGACGAGCCGTACGCAGTAGTCGTGGATGGCGGACCGGCTGCCCGCCGCCCGCTTCAGCTTCTGCATCGCCTCCGGGCCGACGCCGGGGCCGGTTCCGGCCTCCGCCGCCAGGTAACGGCGGCAGGCACCCAGGGCGCGCTGTCCGGTGCCGTTGTCCGGGCCGGTGCCGCTGTTCCAGGCCCCGGGCTTCGACCCCTTGCCCTTGCCCTGCTTGCCGGGCTTGTCATGCGGGTCGTGCTTGCCGTGCTTGCCCTTGCCGTCGTCGCCGCCCGGTACGCCGCGGCCCTGAGCACCCTCCGAGGTGCCGGGGGCGTGGGGGTCGGGCGAGCCGTCGTCCTCGGAGATCTCCGGGCGCGCCGACTCCCCGCTCCCGGGGCCGGTGTCCGACACGCTCGCGCCGGGGCCCGGGGTGCCGCCGCTCTGCCCGAACGGCAGGACACCGGCCGCCGCCGCGACCGCGAAGCCGCTCAGCGCGCACCCGGCGATCGCGGCCACCATGCCCGCGCGCAGCGGACGCCGCGTCCCGCGCCATCCGGTCCGCGGCGCGGCAGGGTCGGCCGGTCGCGCTATGCGCGTTGACTTGTCCCTCACCTGGCCTTCTGCCGAAATGGCGACCACCGACGGCTTGGCGTGGGCGGCGCGGAAAGCGGCCACCGCCGCCTCCTCGCCGGGGAGCGGGGCGGTGCCATCGGCGGCGGCACCGTCCGTACGGCGCCCCGCCTCGGCCACGGCGCCGAGCACGGCCGCCAGCCGTTCCGCTTCGGCGTGGGGCCGATCGTTCCGGCCGTCGGGGGTGCCGTGCTGCCCCTCGACCGGTTCACCGCGAAGCAGCCGCTCCGCGGCCTTGTCATCCAGCCAGCTATAGCGGTGGTCGTCGGCCATCACATGTCCTTCTGCGTTGGCGCGCCCGATTCCGTCACACCTGCGGACCTGGCCACCCCCGTCTCCCGCTGCCCGGGTATCCCGTCGAGCACGGGCGTGTCACCGAGGAGATCGGCCAGCCGCCGCAGGCCGCGGTGGGCGGCGGTCCGTACCGCGCCGGGGCGCTTGCCGAGGACCGCGGCCGCGCTCTTGGCGTCCAGTCCGAGGACCACCCGCAGCACCACCGCCTCGGCCTGGTCCTGCGGGAGCTGGGCGACGAGGCTGAGCGCGCGGCCGGTGCCGAGGGACTCCAGCGCCTCTCCGGCGGTGTCGGCCTCGGACGCCCGGGTCTCCAGCTCGGTCTCGTCACCGCCGATGACCGGGCGGCGGCCGCGCATCCGTATGTGGTCGAGGGCGCGGTTGCGGGCGATGCGGGCGGCCCAGCCGCGGAACCGGTCGGCGTCTCCGCTGAACCGTCCGAGGTCGCGGGCTATCTGGAGCCAGGACTCGGAGGTGATGTCCTCCGCGTCGGCGTCACCGACCAGGGTGCGGACGTAACCGAGTAGCCGGGGGTGCACGCATCGGTACACGGTCCGGAAGGCGGTCTCGTCCCCATCCTGCGCCGCGTTCACCGCGGCGGTCAGTTCCGCGTCGTCCCCCTGCACGCTCTCTTCCTGCCCCACTCGGAGAAGTCTCGGTCCAGCGATGCCGGGCGCCGCGCTAGCCCTGCCCGTAGGGCGACCCGCCGGGCGGGCCGGATGGCGGGGCGGGCGGGGCTTGCGGGACGACCGGAGGCATCTGCGGTGCGCCACCACCGTACGGGGACGGGGCGGGCGCGCCGTACGGGTTGCCGGGGGCGCCGCCGCCGTACGGGTTGGGCGCGGGCGCGCCGTACGGGGACGGCGGCATCTGGCCCTGCGGGCCCTGCGGCGGCAGCGCGGCGCGCTGCTCCTGCATGGCGGTGATCTGGCGGACGAGCAGCAGAGCGAGGATCGCGGCGGCGATCGTGATCACCATCGCGAAGATGCTGATACCGAGGGCCGACTTCATGTCCTCGATCACCCCGCGCACCTCGCCGAAGCCGCTGACGTCGCCGGTCTCCAGCTGCGTCAGCTTCGTGTCGGCGGCCGTGTACTGCACGCTTCCCATGAGGCCGACGCCGATCGAGACGAGGAGGGTCACCCACCAGCCGTTGAGCAGAGCGCGGTTGACCTGGTGCGGCCCCTGGGGGGAGCTGGCGCGCCAGATGTCGTTGGCGATCTGCTTGGGGAACCAGAGGTTCACCACCGGGGTGAACCAGGACCCGGCGGCCCAGCCAGGGCTCATCCGGTGCTGGCCGGGCGCGAACGCCTCGGCGTTCAGCCGCAGCCGCCGGAACCAGATGGCCCACACGATCGTGGCCGGAATGGCGACCAGGGCGTTGAGGCCCGTCATGGCCACGTAGAAGCTGTCGGCCTCGTTGGCGTCGTCGAGGGACACGTCGCCGTTGTTGCTGAGCATGTCCGAGACGACACCGTACTGGCCCCCGCGCCCGATCATGACCAGGATCAGCGTGGGAATCATCAGAGAGAACAGCACGGTGAGCGTCGTGGCCAGCCCGCGCCGCAGGTCGACGCCGCCCGGGGGCATGGCGCCCGCCGCGGGCATGGACACGGGCGGCGCCGCGGCGTAACCCCCGGGTCCGGCGGTCGGAGCCGGATTCAGCTGCTGCTGATAGGTGCCGCACGCCGCGCAGCGACCGTCGGGGCCGACGGCGACAGCGCGGCAGTTCCCGCACGGATACATTTCTTGATCCCCCTGGGGACGTGGCCCGATCGGAGCCACGCGAGAAAATACATCTGACCGCGCCCGCAGCGCGGACCTGCACGTTACGGGCATCCGACCGGTCCCGTCCAGAGTCGGCCCAGGGCATGGACACGCCGGGCGTGCCCGTGCGCGTGCCCGTAACGGTCAGGTTTCGGGTCCGCAGCGGGTGTGACGCATTCGAAGCGTGCGACGCTATAAGGAGCAAGGGCCTTCACGGGCCCGCGCTGGACGGCGGTCGGGGCCTCTCCTGTGGGGGGTGGCGGCCCCGGCCGTCCCTCCTTCTCCCCCTGTCTCCCTCGCGCCTCGCTCTGCCCTGCCTCGTGTGCTGCTCAGACTCCCAGCCGGTCGGCGAGACGGATGAAGGCGGACCAGCTCAGCGGGGGTTTTCCGGGGTTCCACAGGCGCTGGGAGAGCGCGGCGAGCGGCAGCCGGATGCCCCTGGCCACCTGCTGCTCGGTCTGCGCCTCGGGCTGGTCGGACCAGACCGCGAAGCGGGCGCCGAGGACGCGGCTCGGGCCGGTCAGCTTTTCGTCGGAGACGGGCTGGGTCCCGCGCAGGGTGCCGGGGGTCCATTCGTCGTAGATGCGCTTGCCGGTGGGGTAGTAGAAGCCGTTGGGCTCGCCGAGCACGTAGTAGAGGTACTCGGAGTTGAGGTTCACCACGTTCCGGCCCTCGCGCAGGTACTCCACCGGCGGCCGGGCGGCCCAGCGGGTGCGGCCGGTCCAGTACTCGACCTCGATGTTCTTGTCGGGCGCGATGACGCCGCCGCTGAAGAAGCCGTCGTTCCACGCCTTGGGCTCCTTGCCGAGCGAGCGGGCGACCTCCGCCCGGTCGTTCAGCCAGCCGGTGGCCAGGTCCTGGACGGTGGCCCGGGAGCCGTACTTGTGCTTCGCGGCGGCGACGAGCTGCGGGAACGACGCCTCGGGGTCCTTGACGGTGAGTGCCAGGTACTCGTCGGCGCCCAGGTGCCAGTAGCGGCCCGGGAAGAGCGGGGCGTACTCGCGCATCAGCTGGTCCACGATCCGGGCGGAGCCCGGCTTGGAGATGTCCACGTCGCCCTGGAACGAGGTGCCGCCCGCGTTGCGCAGCTGGAGCTCCGGGTATTGCCGGATCACCGCGCCGAGGTGGCCGGGCGAGTCGATCTCGGGCACGACCGTGATGTGCAGCTGCCGGGCGAGCGCGACGATCCGCCGGACCTGGGCCTTGGTGAGGTGCTGCGGCGAGACGATCTCCGGGTTGGTATCGCTTTGGATACGGAATCCCTGGTCGTCCGAGAAGTGCAGGCCCAGCTGGTTGAGCTTGAGGTCGGCCATCTCGCGCAGCCGCGCCTCGATCCATCCGGCGGTGTAGAACTTGCGCGCGATGTCCAGGTTCAGCCCGCGCTGGGCGCGGCCCGGGCGGTCGTGGATGACGCCCTCGGGGAGCTTGCCGCCGGAGCGCAGGGCCTGCTTCACGGTCCGGGTGCCGTAGAAGACGCCCGCGGTGGCCGGGCCGGTGACGCGGGCGCTGCCCTTGCGGACGGTGAGCGTGTACCCCTCGGCGCCGCCGCCCTGGCCGGGCGCGACGGCGAGGGACAGATCACCGCGGCGCGGGGTGCCGGACGCGGTGCGCAGCCCCAGCTCGGCGGCGGTCATGCGGGCCTCGTCGGCGAGGGGGCCCTTGAGGTCGGCGACCACCCGGCTGTTCTTGCCGGGCTTCCAGCCGGGCCCGGACCGCGGGGTGAACGCGCGGACGGAGGGGATCGTGCGGGGCGCGGTGGAGCGCGGCCAGGTGGGCGGCGCCCCGCCGGCATGCGTGGCCGCCGACGAACCGGCGGTGTGCTGCCGCGTGGGGACGGAGGGGGCCCGCGGGGAGCCCGAGCCGTGCTGCGTGGGCTGCGTCTGCTGACACCCGAGGCCGATGAGGACGGCGGTCGCGGCAGCGCCGACGACGCTGCCGCGGAGGATGGCCGCCTTGGCGGCTCTGACGGGCAACCCCATGGCGGGCACCTCCGCTCGACGAGCTGCTGCTCTCTCTCCGTGCGGCTGTTCTCTACGTCACGCCCCTGTCTACTTCACGCCACAAAACGTCCCCCTACGAGTGAATTTACGCCGTCTCCGCCACACCCACCTCTCCACGTCGTTACCGTGTACTGCTCACGCCCCCAGCACACCTCCCCCACGCGCCCCGTGTGTCCCCGCGCGCCCAAGGAGTCCACGCTGTCCAGGTCCAGCCCCCGGTCCAGTCCCAGGCCCAGGCCCGGCCCCAGGTCCAGTCCCGGACCCGGTCCCCGGTCCGGCGACGCCGACGGCCTCGACCGGCTCAACCGCCTGACCGCCGACGCCGCCGAGGCGGCGCTGCTGTCCTGCTGCGGCAGCCGCCGCTGGGCCCGGCTGATCGCGGACCACCGCCCGTACCCCGATCTCGACGCGCTGCTGGCCGCCGGGGACGAGGCGAGCTACGACCTCACCCCGGCCGACCTCGCCGAGGCGCTGGCCGACGAGTCCATGACCGGCCATCCGCCGCCCGCCGAGACCGGGGTCGGCTCGCTGGCCGCGCACACCGCGTTACGCGCCGCGCACGCCGCGTACGAGCAGCGCTTCGGCCATGCCTTCGTGATCTGCCTGGACGGCCTGGCCCCCGACGAGACGCTGGACCGGCTGCTGACCGGAATCCGGGACCGGCTGGGGAACGAACCGGAGGAGGAGCGGGCCAACGCCGCGGAGGAGCTGCGCCGCATCGCCCGGGGGCGGCTCACCCGGCTGACGGCGCCGGGTGCCCCCATGCCGGACATCTCCCGGTTCGACCCCGCATGACCTGCCCACACGTGCTTCTTTGATCACACCTGAGCCCCCCGCGCGAGCGTTCCGACAGCACGTCGCTACGATGGCCAGGGCCGGTGGACCGTACCCGGCCGGGCCCGACCGACAGTCAAGCCGGCAGGCCCCAGTCCCCGCTTCCGGAGGGTTTTCCGTGCCGGCTGGAACGCTGTACCGCGGCCGGGAAGGTATGTGGTCCTGGGTGGCTCACCGAGTCACCGGCGTCCTCATCTTCTTCTTCCTGTTCGTGCATGTCCTGGACACATCGCTCGTCCGTGTGTCCCCCGAGGCGTACGACGACGTGGTCGCGACGTACAAGACGCCCATCGTGAACCTGATGGAGTACGGCCTCGTGGCCGCCATCCTGTTCCACGCCCTCAACGGGCTGCGCGTCATCGCCGTGGACTTCTGGTCGAAGGGCCCGAAGTACCAGCGCCAGATGCTGTGGTCCGTGGTCGGAATCTGGGCCGTCCTCATGGCCGGTGCCTTCTACCCGATCCTCCAGCACACGCTGCGCGAACTGTTCGGGAGCTGACGCACATGTCCGCCGAGACCACCACCCCCGCGACCGACGCGGTCAGCGCGTACGACGTGGACCACCCGGCGCCGGTCATCGAGCCGCCGCGGGCCCGTACCCGTAAGACGCCCAAGACGACCCGTACCAACTTCGAGATGTACGGCTGGCTCTTCATGCGCCTGTCCGGCATCGTGCTGGTCGTCCTCGTCCTGGGCCATCTGCTGATCCAGCTGGTACTGGACGGCGGTGTCACCAAGATCGGCTTTGCCTTCGTGGCCGGCCGCTGGGCCTCGCCGTTCTGGCAGGCATGGGACCTGATCATGCTGTGGCTCGCCACGCTGCACGGCGCGAACGGCCTGCGCACGATCATCAACGACTACGCGGAGCGGGACAACACCCGCCTGTGGCTGAAGGGGCTGCTCTACACGGCGGCCGGATTCACCATCGTGCTCGGCACCCTGGTGATCTTCACCTTCGACCCGAACATCCGCTAGGCCCCGGGGCTGAGGTATCCACTCATGAAGATCCACAAGTACGACACCGTCATCGTGGGCGCCGGCGGCGCCGGCATGCGCGCGGCCATCGAGTCGACCAAGCGCAGCCGCACAGCGGTGCTCACCAAGCTGTACCCGACCCGCTCCCACACCGGCGCCGCCCAGGGCGGCATGGCCGCCGCCCTCGCGAACGTCGAGGAGGACAACTGGGAGTGGCACACCTTCGACACGATCAAGGGCGGCGACTACCTGGTCGACCAGGACGCCGCCGAGATCCTGGCGAAGGAGGCCATCGACTCGGTCCTCGACCTGGAGAAGATGGGCCTGCCGTTCAACCGGACCCCGGACGGCACGATCGACCAGCGCCGCTTCGGCGGCCACAGCCGTAACCACGGCGAGGCCCCGGTCCGCCGGTCCTGCTACGCCTCGGACCGCACCGGCCACATGATCCTCCAGACGCTGTACCAGAACTGCGTCAAGGAGGGCGTGGAGTTCTACAACGAGTTCTACGTCCTGGACCTCCTGATGACCGAGGTCGACGGGGTCAAGCGCACCGCCGGTGTCGTGGCGTACGAGCTGGCCACCGGCGAACTGCACGTCTTCCAGGCGAAGTCCGTCGTCTTCGCCTCCGGCGGCTGCGGCAAGTTCTTCAAGGTGACCTCCAACGCGCACACCCTCACCGGTGACGGCCAGGCCGTCGCGTACCGGCGCGGACTGCCGCTGGAGGACATGGAGTTCTTCCAGTTCCACCCGACCGGCATCTGGCGCATGGGCATCCTGCTGACGGAGGGCGCCCGCGGTGAGGGCGGCATCCTCCGCAACAAGGACGGCGAGCGCTTCATGGAGAAGTACGCGCCGGTCATGAAGGACCTGGCCTCGCGGGACGTGGTGTCGCGGTCCATCTACACGGAGATCCGCGAAGGCCGCGGCTGCGGTCCCGAGGGCGACCACGTCTTCCTCGACCTGACCCACCTGCCGCCGGAGCAGCTGGACGCCAAGCTCCCGGACATCACCGAGTTCGCGCGCACCTACCTGGGCATCGAGCCGTACACCGACCCGATCCCGATCCAGCCGACCGCGCACTACACGATGGGCGGCATCCCGACCAACGTCGAGGGCGAGGTGCTGTCCGACAACGACACCGTCGTGCCGGGCCTGTACGCCGCGGGCGAGGTCGCGTGCGTGTCCGTGCACGGCGCCAACCGGCTGGGCACCAACTCGCTGCTCGACATCAACGTGTTCGGCCGCCGCGCGGGCATCGCCGCCGCGGAGTACGCCGCCACGGCCGACTTCGTCGAACTCCCCGAGGACCCGGCCGGGTTCGTCCGCGACCAGGTCGAGAACCTGCGCGACGCCACCGGCACCGAGCGGGTCACCGAGGTGCGCCGGGCGCTCCAGGAGACCATGGACAAGAACGTCATGGTCTTCCGCACCGAGCAGACGCTCAAGGAGGCCGTCGAGGAGATCGGCAGCCTGCGCGAGCGCTACAAGAACTGCTCCGTCCAGGACAAGGGCAAGCGGTTCAACACCGACCTGCTGGAGGCCCTCGAGCTGGGCAACCTGCTCGACCTGGCCGAGGTCATGGCCATCTCCGCGCTGGCCCGCAAGGAGTCGCGCGGCGGCCACTACCGCGAGGACTACCCGAACCGCGACGACGTCAACTTCATGCGGCACACCATGGCGTACCGAGAGGTGGGCGCGGACGGCTCCGAGTCCATCCGCCTCGACTACAAGCCGGTCGTGCAGACCCGCTACCAGCCGATGGAGCGTAAGTACTGATGAGCACCCCCACGCTTGAGAAGCAGGACCAGGCTCCGGAGCCGGCCGACGCCACCGCCGCGCACACGATCACGGTCACCTTCCGGATCCGGCGCTTCAACCCGGAGGTCGCGGCCGAGTCGTACTGGGAGGACTTCCAGCTCGACATCGACCCCAAGGAGCGCGTCCTCGACGGTCTCCACAAGATCAAGTGGGACCACGACGGCACCCTGACCTTCCGCCGTTCCTGCGCCCACGGCATCTGCGGCTCCGACGCCATGCGGATCAACGGCCGCAACCGGCTGGCCTGCAAGACGCTGATCAAGGACATCAACCCGGAGAAGCCCATCACGGTCGAGGCCATCAAGGGCCTCACGGTCCTCAAGGACCTGGTCGTGGACATGGAGCCGTTCTTCCAGGCCTACCGCGATGTGATGCCCTTCCTGATCACGACGGGCAACGAGCCGACGCGGGAGCGCCTCCAGACCGCCGAGGACCGCGAGCGCTTCGACGACACCACCAAGTGCATCCTGTGCGCCGCGTGCACCTCCTCGTGCCCGGTGTTCTGGAACGACGGCCAGTACTTCGGCCCGGCGGCGATCGTCAACGCGCACCGCTTCATCTTCGACTCGCGCGACGAGGGCGGTGAGCAGCGGCTGGAGATCCTGAACGACAAGGACGGCGTCTGGCGCTGCCGCACCACCTTCAACTGCACCGACGCGTGCCCGCGCGGCATCGAGGTCACCAAGGCCATCCAGGAGGTGAAGCGCGCGCTGATCACGCGTCGCTTCTGAGCCGTCGCCGCTGAGGCCTCTGCTGGTTCGTACGGGCCCGCCCCCCTTGCCCGGGGCGGGCCCGTCGCGTTCTGGCGCGGCTCATAGCGTTTTCACAGCCGTTGAACGCCCGCCGCGACCTCGACGTACCTCCAGGGGAAGAGGGTGGATGGGGCACGTTCATCAAGGGGTGAAAGCGTGACCGGCACGCAGGAGCGCGGCGCAGAGGAACGAATCGGCCGGCCCATGAGCGACAGCCGCCCGTTAAGTGTGGAACTCGAATGGCGCGGCGGGCTGGATCCGGTCCGTGCCACCCGCATCGGCCTGCAACTCCTCGCCGTTCTCGACTCCGCCCACCGTGCGGGCATCGTCCACGGTGACATCAGCCCCGCGCGGGTCCTGATGCGCTCGGACGGCGAGGTCGTCCTGTCCGGCTTCGGCCATGTCGGCACCGAGCCGTCGCGGCAGGTCACCGACCCCGCGTACGCCTCCCCGGAGCAGGCGCGCGGCACCGGCGCGTGCGCCGCGTCGGACCTGTGGGCGCTGGGCGCGGTCCTGTTCGCCATGGTCGAGGGCCGTCCGCCGCACCGGAGCCGGGCCTCGCCGGAGGAGACGCTGCGGATCATCCGGGAGGAACCCGCACCATCCCCGCCGAACGCCGGACCGCTCGTCCAGGTCATCCACGGGCTGCTGCGCGACGATCCGCGGGAGCGGCTGACAGCACCGGTGGTGCGCCAGGCCCTGGAACGCATCCTCAACGAGGGCGAACCCGTCCCCATCCGCTCCGCGCCGCGCCTGCCGTGGCTGCGCAATACGTACGAGGCGTGGTTCCCGTCGGCGCGGCGCGGAGGAGGAGGCGGCGGCAGAGGCGACGGCGGACCCGAAGGCCGCCATGGCAAGCGCCGCGTCGGGCCGTTGGCGCTGGCCGTCGCCACCCTGGTCCTCGGAACGGTGGCCTCCGTGTTCGCCCTGGCCACCACCAGCGGGCTGACCGGCGACGACCGCGCCTCCGACACCTCCCCCTCCGCCCCGCCGACGGGCGGAGCCGCCCCCAGCCTGCCGCGCGAGGACCCCCCGTCCTCCTCGCCGGGAACCCCGCCCGGATCGTCCGCCCCCAGTCAGCCCCCGTCGTCCTCACCTCCCCCCGCCGGAGGCAGTGGCGGGGGCGGTGGCGGTGCCTACCCCGGCCCCGACGACCCGCCGCCGCCCGGCTACTACCGCTACACGAGCGAGGCGGGCGGGTTCTCCATCGACCTCCCCAAGGGCTGGAAGCAGGTCAAGAGCGGCTCGCGCTTCCACATCAAGTTCGCCGCGGAGGGCGACGACCGCAATCTGGTGGTGACCTTCGGGAAGGGCCCCGAAGAGGACCCCGTCGACGGCTGGCGCCGCCTGATCCCGACGATCGAGAAGCTGTACCCCGGCTTCCAGCGCATCGACGACATCCGACGGGTCGACTACCGCGACTGGGAGGCCGCCGACATGGAGTGGAGCACCGCGGTCGGGCAGGACCGGCTCCGCACGTTCGGCCGCGGCTTCCTGGTCGGCGGCGGCCGGGGCTTCTCCATCCGGTGGACGACACCGGCCCACGACTGGAACGCCAAGGAGAACAAGCAGGCGCTCGGCGTCTTCCTCAGCTCCTTCGAGAAGACCGCGAAGGGCTCCTAGGGGTGTCCGAGCTCGCGACGATGTTCGCCGGTGCCGTGATGACCGCTCAGGACGCGGCGCTCCGAGCAGCCCGCTACCGGGCCCCGCGCCGCGCCCCGGAAACCGCGTCAGGCGCGCGTTGAGGCCAGTTCCACGACGGTGACGTCCGGCGGCGCCCCGACCCGCACCGGCGGGCCCCAGGCGCCCGCGCCGCGGGTGACGTAGAGCTGGGTGTCGCCGTACCGCTCCAGCCCCGCCACGGTGGGGTTGGCCAGTGCCGCGACGTACTTGCCGGGCCACAGCTGCCCGCCGTGCGTATGGCCGGACAGCTGGAGGTCGACGCCGCGCTCCACCGCGTCGTCGATCACCACCGGCTGATGGGCGAGCAGGACGGACGCCCGCGCCCGGTCGCGGTCGGCGAGCGCCCGGTCGAAGTCGGGCCCCTGCCCCTCGTCCTCCCCCGCCACGTCGTTGACCCCGGCGAGGTCGAACCAGGGCAGCTCGACGCGCTCGTTCTCCAGGGGGCGGACGCCGAGTTCGCGGACGTGGTCGACCCACTGCTCGGCGCCGGAGAAGTACTCGTGGTTCCCGGTGACGAAGAAGCTCCCGATCCGACTGCGCAGCCCGCGCAGCGGCTCGGCGGCCGGGCCGAGGTCCGCGACGCTGCCGTCCACGAGGTCGCCGACGACGGCGACGAGGTCGGGGTTCGTACGGTTGATCGTCTCGACCACGCGCCGGGTGTGCGAGCGGCCGAGGACCGGGCCGAGGTGGATGTCGCTGACGACGGCGATCCGGAAGCCGTGGGCGCGGCGCGGCAGCTTGGCGAGCGGCACGGTGACGCGCTTGACCCGCGGCCCGCGCAGCACGGTGTACGTCCCGTATCCGACCGTCCCGGCGGCCGCCGCCGTGGCACCCGCGGCCACGGCCCGGGCGACGAACAGCCGCCGCGAGGTCGTACGGCGGGTCTCGACGGCCTCGGTCACCTCGGCCGTCTCGGGGGTCTCTGCGGTCTCGGGTGCCTCTACGGTCGCGGGTGTCCGGGGTGCCTCGAGTGCCTCCGCCGTCACGGTCGCGGTGCCTCCCGTCGCGGCAGCGGGCACCGGGGTCGGGTCCGGGACCGGGTCGGGGGCCGGGTCGGGGGCCGGGTCGGGGGCCGGG
>NZ_RIBZ01000794.1:0-13005 GCF_003721215.1 Streptomyces botrytidirepellens | reverse complement strand
CGGCGAGCCCCGCTTCGCGGTCCGGCAGCCCGCCGCCCCCGGCCGACTCGCCGGGCGGCCTGCGCTCCAGTCGGCCGGTCGCGGCGAGGGCCCCGACGACGGCGCCGATACGGGTCATGTGCCCGCGCATCACTTCGGCCGCCTCGGTGAGCCGGGCCGTGAGCGGCTGGTCCAGATCGATCGCCTCGAGGTGGGCGACGGCGTCGTCGGGGCGCGTGGCCTCGGCAACGCAGGCGGCGAGCAGGGTGTCCTTGTCGGGGAAGACACGGAAGATCGTGCCCTCCCCGATGCCCGCGGCCCGTGCGATCTTCGCGGTGGTCACGGCGGCGCCGTATTCGACGACCAGGGGAAGCGCCGCGGCGACGATCATCTTGCGGCGCTGATCGGGGTCCATGGCGGGCGCGCGGCGCCGGGGTGGCGTGGGAGAAGTATCGGTCATGTCTCGAAGAGTACGGAGTGAGTGCTCACTCCGTCAATGAGTGAGCACTCACTCCGCTTCCCCTGTGCACCTCAGAACGCGTTCACTCCAGTGAGTTCTGGACAGATCCCACAGGCGCGAGGCGGCGTGGGGGTCGGTGGCCCAGGGCTTCACCCCGCCGATGAGCATGTCGTCGGTGGCGGCCGCCTCGGCGATGTCGCAGTCCTGGCAGTACACACCCCCGTGGCCGTCGAGCAGCGGCGAGGTCGCGGCCCAGACGGCCGTCGCCGCACCCTGCCGCGGCGTCTTGAAGCCGTCGGCGGGCTGGCCGTCCGGCGTCACCCAGCCCAGCCCGGACCACTCCTCGCGCGGGATGTGGCGCTGGAGCGGGGTGAGGATGCTGCCGGGGTGCACGGCGAAGGCGTGCAGGCCGGTGTCGGCGCCGAGGCGGTCGAGGTGCAGGGCGAACAGGGCGTTGGCGGTCTTGGACTGGGCGTAGGCGAGCCAGCGGTCGTAGCCGGTGCGGAAGTGCGGGTCCTGCCAGCGGATGTCGCTCAGGAAGTGGCCGGACGACGCCACCGCCACCACGCGGGCGCCGGGGGCGAGAGCGGGGCGGAGGCGGCCCACGAGCGCGAAGTGCCCGAGGTGATTGATGGCGAAGTGGGCCTCCCAGCCCGGGCCGACGCGGGTTTCCGGACACGCCATCACACCGGCGCCGTTGATGACGATGTCGAGCGTGCGGCCGGTGTCGAGGAAGCGGTCGGAGAAGGCGCGCACGCTCTCCAGGTCGCCCAGGTCGAGCGCGCCGACCTCCACCCCGGGTGTGCCCGCCAGGGCTTCCCCCGCAGTATCGGGCCGCCGCGCCGGGACGATGACGCGCGCCCCGGCGCGGGCCAGGGCGCGGGTGGTCTCCAGTCCGAGCCCGGAGTATCCGCCGGTGACCAGGGCCGTGGCGCCGGTCAGGTCGACCCCGGCGAGAACGTCGTCGGCGGTGCTGTGGGCGCCGAATCCGGAGGGGAGCTTCCGCTGTTTCGTGATCATGCGGAGGACGCTAAAACCTAGACCGCGCGCTAGGTCAAGGTACGGTTCCCCGATGAGCGGTTCCCCGATGAACGACGACGGCCTGAGCATCGGCAAGGTCTCCGAGGCGACCGGGATGAGCGTGCACGCGCTGCGGTTCTTCGAGCGCGAGGGGCTGTTCCTGCGGGAGATCCCCCGTACCGGCGGCGGGCAGCGCGTCTACGCACAGGCGGACGTGGACTGGCTCGCGCTGTGCGACCGGCTGCGCGCCTCCGGCATGCCGATCGCGACGATCCGCAGGTTCGCCGAACTGGTCCGCCACGGTCCGGGCAATGAGCCCCACCGGCTCGCACTGCTCCGTGAGCACGAGGAGAACGTACGGGCCAGGATCGACGAACTCGGCGCCTGCCTGGAGGTCATCCACGCCAAGGTGAGCGTCTACGAACGCCACGTCCGCGAAGGGACCGCCGCCGGGGTGTGGTCCCCGATGCCGTCCGACGACTGACGCGGCGACTCGGGCTTGCCATAGGCGGCCACCATGATGTTCATGGCCACCTCGTTCATGTCCTGCCCTTTGGCGTCCGTGGAGTTGACGCTGTAGACGAGGGTGCGGGAGCCGTTACGAGTGGAGGCGATGGCCGTGTTGTAGCCCCAGCGGCCGCCGGTCTTCCCCCACACTTCGCGGCCGCCCAGCTTCTGCATCGAGAGGCCGACGGAGTAGGCGGCCGGGGCACCGCTCTTGAAGTCCTTCACCTTCGGCAGCGTGAACATCTCCCGCAGCAGCGGGCCGCGCACCACCCGGCCCCGGAACAGGGCCTTCGTGAACCGCTCCAGGTCCGCCGTGGTCGAGATGATGTCCCCGGCCGCCCAGCCGTCCGTCGCTCCCCACACCGAAACGTCGCGCAGGCCGGTGGTGCCGTCGTCCAGCCTCATCGTCTGGTAGCCGTGGTTGTGCGGGCCGACGATGCGCGGATCCGCCCCGGGTGAGTACGTGTCGCGCAGCCCGAGCGGGGTCAGGATCCGGCGGGCCACCTGGTGCTCGTACGAGTCGCCCGTGACACGTTCGATCAGCAGACCGGCGATCGTGTAGCCGATGTTCAGGTAGTGCTGCTTCGTGCCCGGCGCGAACTCGCGCTTCTTCGCCGTCGCCGAGCGGACCATGTCCTTCGGGTCATAGATCCGGAAGCGGTCCGCGTACACCTCCTCGACCGTGTCCCCGGGGAAGTCGGGGGCCGGGATGCCATGCGTGTGGTTGAGCAGCTCCCGGACGGTGACCTTCTTGTACGACGCGGGGATCAGCTCCGGCAGGTAGGAGCGGGCGCTGCGGTTCAGGTCCAGTCTGCCCTCGGCGACCAGTTGCAGGGCGACGGCCGCCGTGAAGACCTTGGTCACGGAACCGGCGCGGAAGCGGGCGGCCGGATCGGCGGGCCGGTTGGTCCTCAGGTCGTGCACGCCCGAACTGCCGCGCCAGACCCCCTCGGTGCCGCCGACCCTGACCAGCGCGGCCGTCGCGTCCGACAGCGTCGCGATGGCGGCCTCCAGGGCGGGGACCGTGGGGTCCGCGGGCCGCGCCGAGACCGCGGAGGGCGGGGCGGACGCGACGGCCGGGAGGGCCGCCGGTCCGACGGCGGTGCCGACGACGAGCGCGGCGGCCAGCAGCGTGCGGGTGGTGCTCTGCATGGTCAACTCCATGGGTGGGTGCCGTGGTTCTCGATGGCTCCATCCTGCTGACCGGCGGCCCGATCGCGGATCGCCCGCACCGGCGGGATCCGCCGGGTCACTTCCTCGCCGACGCGGGGGAGGTTCCGGTCCCGGACGCTCCCCCGGGCGGCGGATCTCCGGCCGTGACCAGGCCCGTTTCGTACGCGCAGATCACCGCCTGGATCCGGTCCCGCAGACCCAGCTTGGCGAGGACATTGCCGACATGCGTCTTCACCGTGTGGTCACTGACGACCAGCTCCGCCGCGATCTCGGCGTTCGACAGGCCCCGCGCGAGCAGCAGCAGCGTCTCCCGCTCCCGCCCGGTCAGCGCGTCCAGGCGGGGATCGGGCCGCCGTGACCGGGCGGCCGGGCGGGTGTACTGCTCGACCAGGCGGCGGGCCACGGACGGCGCGAGCAGCGAGTCGCCCCGCGCCACCACCCGTACCGCGTGCACCAGATCGTCCCGGCGCACGTCCTTCAGCAGGAAGCCGCTCGCGCCCGCGTGCAGCGCGTCGTACACGTACTCGTCCGAGTCGAAGGTCGTCAGCATCACCGTCCGGCAGGCGCCGTCCGCGCTGATCTCGCGGCAGGCCGCGATGCCGTCCATGCCCGGCATCCGGATGTCGAGCAGCACCACATCGGGCGTGTGCCGCCGTACCGCCTCGACCGCCTCGGCCCCGTCGCCCGCCTCCGCGACCACCTCGATGTCCGGCTGGGCGTCCAGGATCATCGAGAAGCCGCTGCGCACCAGCTCCTGGTCATCGGCCACCACCACCCGGATGCTCACCGCGCCACCTCCGCCTGTGCGACCTCCGCCGCCTCCGCCGTGGACGGTACGGGGATGCGCACCCGCACCTCGAAGCCCCGGCCGTCCGGGCCCGGCCCGGTGACCGCCGTACCGCCGTGGGCCGCCGCCCGCTCGCGGACCCCGACGAGGCCGTGGCCGACGCCGGGACCGGACCGGGGGCCGCGTCCGTCGTCCGTCACCCGGATGTCCACCTC
Source organism: Streptomyces botrytidirepellens (assembly GCF_003721215.1). Lineage (NCBI taxonomy): Bacteria > Bacillati > Actinomycetota > Actinomycetes > Kitasatosporales > Streptomycetaceae > Streptomyces > Streptomyces botrytidirepellens. The sequence goes on along the minus strand of NZ_RIBZ01000794.1, from coordinate 8,864 downwards.
CCGCTCCGTGTAGGTGAGGTGTACCGAGACGGTGCGGGCGTCCGCGTGCCTGACCGTGTTCGTCAGGGCCTCCTGGACGATACGGAAGACCGTCGCCCCGGTCGCGTCCGTCAGCGGTCGCACGGGCCCCGCCGTTCCGTAGACGACATCGAGGCCGCTGGTCCGCACCCGGTCGAGGAGCTCGGGCAGACCGGCCAGGCCCGGTTGCGGTGCGCGCGGGGCGCCGCCCGGCTCGCCGTCCTCGCGCAGCACGCCCAGCATGCGCCGCAGCTGCGCCATGGCATCGCGGCCCGTCTCGGAGATGGCGTCGAAGGCGGCCTCCGCCCGCTCCGGAGCCGTACGCACCGCCACCGGACCCGCCTCGGCCTGCACGATCATCAGGCTCACCGCGTGGGAGAGGATGTCGTGCATCTCCCGTGCGATCCGGGCCCGTTCCCGCGCGGCGGCCTGTTCGGCCTCGACCCGGTGGGCCCGCTGCCGGGCTGCGGTCAGCCGCCCGAGGACATAGGCCGCCGCGAACACGAAGAAGGAGAAGGTGAGTTCACGTGCCGTCCGGGTGTTGAGCCAGACCGACAACGGCACGGTGACCAGCGCCAGGCCCCCGGTGACCAGCCGCTTCCACGGCGGTGAGAGAACGGCGATCGTGTAGACGATGACGAGCCCGGTGTACGGCAGCGGTTGCCCGGGCCCTTCCAGCGCCAGCTTGTACAGCGCGCTGGTCGCCAGGATCGCGAACAGGACGGCGAGGGGAGCCCGTCGACGCCAGACCAGGGGGATCACGGTGAGCGTGGTCAGCCCGTAGGCGGGCCAGGTCGCCGGTGCGCCCCCGTCCGGGCGCGGCACCACGAACGGCATCGTCATCGCCGCCTGGATCAGGAGCGCGACCCCGATGTCGACGGCCGGCGGATGGGCCGCCGCCAACGCCCGGCCGCGCGCCCACCATCCCCGTAAGTGCTCCGGTATGTCGATCACCTCGAAGTGCCCTTTCGCGGTTTCGGCGGCGAGCGATGCTGACGCGTCAGATTACCCGCGGGAGGTTGCGCGGCGGGGAGGGCAAACGATCTACGCTTCATCGGGCGCCACCCGCCCCCTCGTCGAACGGCAGGAGCCACCAGCGTGATCACCGAAATCGCCCAGATCGAGATCCTCCCCGGCCAGGAGGAGGACTTCGAGCAGGCCGTCGCCGAGGCACGGCCCCTCTTCCTCGCGGCCGACGGCTGCCACGGCATCGACCTGCGCCGCAGCGTCGAGCACCCCACGCGCTACCGGCTCATCGTCCAGTGGGAAACGCTGGAGCACCACACCGTCACCTTCCGCGGCTCCGAGGGCTTCACCCGGTGGCGCGCCCTCGCCGGGCCGCACTTCGCCGCTCCGCCGCAGGTCGAGCACGTGTACTCCGTCCTCGCCCCCTGACGCCGACGGCCGGGATCGCGCAGGGGGCCCTACGGCACGCGTACGGTCCCCCGCACCACCCGCACCCGGTCCGCGGCCGCCGGATCGGCCGCGATCGGGGGCACGTTGGCCTGCGTCAGCTCGGGGGCGTGCCCCGGCTCACCGCCCCTGGGTACCGTCCGCACCACCTGGCTGGGCGGCAGTGCGCCGCCCGGCCCCCGCAACCGCTGCCACATCACATCCAGCGCCTGCTGGTAGTAGTACCCGAGCGGTACGTACCGGGTGTCCAGGCCCGGCGTCTGCGCGTCGCTGTGGTGGGCGTGGGCGACCTCGACGTAGCTGACCGTGGAATTCCCCTGCTGGGCCCGTCCGTTGAGGCCCAGGTACGGCCGTGAGCTGTGGTTCACGGGCACCCTCGTGTCGTCCCGGCCGTGCACGATGAGCGCCGGTTTGCCGTGCAGGTCGCCGCTGCGGCGCGTGGCGTCCAGCCCGGCGGCCAGCCGCGCCGCCCACGTCCGTTCGGCACCCGCCGAACCGCGTTGCGGATAGGCGAGCCGGTACACACAGCGCTCGCCGCGCAGGTTGTACTCGTGACGGCCGTCCGCGCCACGGGACTTGCTGTCGGCGACGGGCCCGCCGGGTGCGTTCTCGTCGATCAGCACCCCCGGGACGGGCGCCCGTCCGGGGCTGGTGCCGAAGGCGGCGGCCAGTTCGGAGCGGCGGTAGGGCACCGGGGTGCCGGAGTCGTCGGTCCGCGCCCATCCGTAGCCGCACAGCGCGTCGTCCACCGAGGCCCGGGCGTAGCTCATCGCGTACGAGGCGGGGGTCTGCGGATCGTAGTGCGAGAGCTGCAAGTACCCGGACTGCGGCTGGAATCCGGCGCGTACGAGGGCCCGCGCCGCGAGCCGCGGCAGACCGCCCTCCCCCGCCCGCTCCGCGTCGCGGCGCGTGATGAGCCGGGGGTCGTCGCCGACCAGCGCCGCGCACCGGCGGCGCGCGGCGGGGACGTCCAGGGTGGCGTAGCCCGGCGCGGACGGCTCGGTGAGCGCGGCGCACGGCTGGAGCAGCGAGGCCAGGGAGTTGTACCGGATCAGCGGCAGCCCCGCGGCGGGGACGGGGCGCCCGCCCTGGCGCACCCGGATGCCGTTCAGCGGGGCGAGGTTCATCTGCGGTTCGGAGGCGACGACGGCGTCGACGAGCCCCGTACGGTCGTCCTCGCCCGCGGCGACGGCCGCGCCGCCGCCGTTGGAGACGCCGGTGGCCAGGACCGTGGTGGTGGCGGCGGTGTAGCCGCCGTGGGGCGCGCCGCCGCGCCGGTCGCGGTTCAGCACGGCGAGCGCGAGCCGCACCGAGCGCAGCACGTCGCGCCCCCAGGTGGCCTGCGGGTCGGTCCGGGAGTGCGCCATCTTGTACGCCACGCGATACGGGCGCGCCGCGTCGAATCGGGCCCGCGCGGCGTCGGTCAGCCCGGCGTCGAAGGCGCTGCGGTCGCCGAGCCCCGTACGCGGTCCGGTCGTACCGTCGTAGGCCATGACCGTGCCGGAGTGCAGATCGTCGAAGGCCGGGCCCATGCCCTTGTCGGTGTAGGCCACGGCGCACCGGCGGTGCAGTCCCCAGGCCCCGGCCGTGCCGACCATGCTGTAGACGCCGCCGAGTCCGGTCGCGGGCGCGGCCACCACGCAGGGCCGGGCGCGGTCGAAGGTGTCCGGCACCTGGACGACGAAGCTCACGCTGTCCGCGCCGCGCCCCACCACCGCCCGGTACTCGGTGCCCGCGATCCGGCCGTCGCCCGGCAACGGGCGCCCCCGGTCGACGTTGGCCCCGTACAGCCGCCCGAGTCCGCCGCCGGACCCGGCCGCCATTCCGGCGGACGCCCAGATGGCCTGGCGGCGCAGTTCGGCGGCGGTGGGCCGATCGGGGTCGGCGGGGACGGGCAGCGGGCCGCGCAGTCCGTCGAAGCCGAGCCCGGCGGTGAGCAGATCGTCGCCCTCGCCGTCGTAGTGGACGGAGGTGAGGTGGTGGAACCCGGGAGGCGGCGGTGCCTCCGCCGCCGCGGCGGCGGGTGTGAGGGACGCCGCGGTCAGGGCGACGGTCAGCAGACTCGCGGACGTACGGCGTACGGATGGCATCGCGGGGCTCCTCCTCGGGGCGGCACGGCGTCACGGACGGCGCGTCGGCACGGCGGCACGGCGGCACGGCGGCACGGCGGTACGAACGGTGCTTCGGCACGGCGGTACGGCGGCGTTACGAACGGCGCGCGGGGTCACAGCGGCACGGCGCCCGTCACCATGGCGACCGCGGTCATCACCAGCGTCGTGCCGAACGCCCAGCCGAAGATGAACCGCTGGTGCTCGCCGAGCTGCACACCGCTCATGCCGAGCAGGATGAACGTCGCGGCGGTGAGCGGGGAGAGCGGGAAGCCGGTGGTCATCTGGCCGAGGACGGCGGCGCGGGCGACCTCGGCGGGGTCGGTGCCGAAGGAGTCGGCGGTTCCGGCGAGCACGGGCAGGATGCCGAAGTAGTAGGCGTCGGGGGTGAAGACGAGGCTGAGCGGCATGCTGGTGACGGCGACCAGCGCGGGCAGATGCCCGCCGAGGCTGTCGGGGATGACCTCGACGATCGCGTGGGCCATCTTCCCGATCATGCCGGTGCCGGTGAGGATGCCGGTGAACACACCGGCGGCGAAGATCATGGTGGTGACGAGGACGACGCTGTTGCCGTGCTTCTCCAGCAGGGCCTGCTGGTCCTCCCAGCGCGGGTAGTTGACGAGCAGCGCGATGGCGAAGGCGAGCACGAACAGCACCGGCAGCGGCATGACCTCCAGCACCAGACCGGTCAGCAGGGCCAGGGTGAGCAGCAGGTTGAAGACGGTGAGCGCGGTGCCGGCCCGCCGGGCCACCAGCGGCGTACCGGGGCCGTCGCCGACGGCCGCCGCCGGGGCCGGTTCGGGCTCGGCCGTGACCGCACCACCGAGGCGGGTGCGCTCCCGGCGGCCGATGGCGTACGACGCGAGCAGCACCCAGGCGATGCCCGCTGCGAAGGCGGGCAGCAGCGGGGTGATGATGTCCGAGGTTTCGAGCTTGAGGGTGGCGGCGGCCCGCGCGGTCGGGCCGCCCCACGGGATCATGTTCATCACGCCCGCGCCGAGGGCGACGACCCCGGCGAGCACGAGCCGGCTCATGCCGAGCCGCCGGTAGACGGGCAGCAGGGCGGAGATGGAGATGAGGAAGGTCGAGGCGCCGTCGCCGTCGAGCCCGACGCACATGGTGAGGACGGCCGTGCCGACCGTGACGCGCAGCGGGTCGTTCTTCGCGATGCGCAGGATGGCGCGGATCAGCGGCTCGAAGAGCCCCGCGTCGATCATCAGGCTGAAGTAGAGCACCGCGAAGGCGATCATGATGCCGGTGGGGGCGACCTGGGACAGCCCGTCGAGCGCCATCGGGCCGAGGTCGTCCCCGTAACCGCCGATGACCGCGGTGACCACCGGCGTCAGCACGAGGGCGACGAGCACCGAGACCCGTTTGAACATGGTGAGCAGCAGGAAGCCGCCGATCGTACAGAATCCCAGGGCTGCCAGCATGGCCGCTCGCTTCCTCGTCCGGTCAGGTGTTGCCGAAGAGTGTCGGAGCGGCGAAAGATCCGCGTCCAGCATCGAACACAGATCTATCCATGCGTTCTGCGCAACAGTTCCCCCGGGCGGCGGTCGCGCATACGCTCGCCGACCATGGACGTCACCCTGCGCCAACTCACGGCGTACACCGCGGTCGCCCGCGCGGTCAGCTTCACCGCGGCGGCCGCCGAACTGCACGTGTCCCAGTCCTCCTTGAGCCGCGCGGTCGCCGATCTGGAACGCACGCTCGGCATGCGGCTGCTGGAGCGCGACACCCGCAACGTCGAACTCACCCCGGCCGGGGCGGAGGCGCTGCGCATCGCCGACCAGATCCTCGCCGCGCACCGGGCGGGCCTCGCGCAGCTGGGCCGCTATGTGGCGGGCGAGCGCGGCGCCGTGTCGCTGGCCACCCTCCCCTCGGTGGCGGCCGTCCTCCTGCCCCCGGTCATCTCCGCCTTCCGCGCCCGGCGCCCCGAGATGACCGTACGGCTCCTGGACGGACTGGAACGCTCGGTGCTCCAGCGGGTCGTGGACGGCGACGCCGACTTCGCCGTGAGCACGGTCCCCCGCCACCAGGCGACCGGCGGCATCCGGCTGCGCCCCCTGGTGCGCGACCGCTTCCACGCGGTCCTCCCCGAACACCATCCGCTCGCCGAGCGGGACGAGGTCACCTGGGAGCAGCTCGGCCGCGAACCGTTCCTCGCGGTCGGTACGGACTCCAGCGTCCGCCGCATGACGGACGCCGCCTTCGCCCGGGCGGGCCGGGACGCCGCCCCGGCGGCCGAGGCGTCGAGCGTGGCCACGGTGGGCGGTCTGGTGGCGGCGGGCCTCGGCGTCTCCGCCCTCCCCGCGCTGGTCCACCCCCTGATGCCGCCGGGCCCCCTGGTCCGCCGCCCGCTGGTCGCGCCGGTGCTGGAACGCCGCCTGTACGTGGTCCTCCCGGCACACCGGGCGCTCCCGCCGGGCGCGGGGCGCTTCCTGGAGGAGCTGGAGGCGTTCCGGGCGGCGGGCCACCGGCTCCCGGAGGGCGTGGCGTGGGAGGAGACGGACGCGGGCTGACCGGGCCGCGTTCACCTTGGCCTTCCTTTGCGATATCCGCATGAATTGATGTTCGTTCAATGCTGGACCCGCATATCCCCCACCCCGCAGCCTGAACCGCATGGAGGACCACACCAGCACACGGCAGGGACAGCTCGCGGGGCTCAAGGTGGTGGAGTTCGCCCACGTCGTGGCGGGCCCGCTCGCCGGGGGCATGCTCGCCGACCAGGGCGCCGACGTCGTACACGTCGAGCCGCCCGGTGACGGGGACGCCGCCCGGGCCATGGGGCCCCGCCGGGACGGGGTCCCGCTCTGGTTCAAGGTCGCGGGCCGCAACAAGCGTTCCGTGACGCTCGACCTGCACCACGAGTCGGGCCGGGAAGTCGCCCGCGAACTGGTCGCCTGGGCCGATGTGGTCATCGTGACGCTGCGTGCCGGGCGGCTGCGCGCCTGGGGGCTGGACTGGGAGGCCGTCCACGCCCTCAACCCCCGGGCCATCCTGCTCCAGATCTCCGGCTTCGGCGCCACCTCCTCCCGCGCGGACGCCCCCGGCTTCGGCAAGATGGGCGAGGCCCGCAGCGGGGTCGTCCACCTCACCGGTTTCCCGGACGGCCCGCCCGTGCACACCGGCTTCTCGCACGGCGACGCCGTCACCGGCCTGATGGGCGCGTTCGCGGTGCTCGCCGCGCTGCACCGCCGCAACACCGACCCGGACTTCGACGGCGAGTGGATCGACCTGGCCCTCTTCGAACCCCTCTACCGCCTCGTGGAGTGGCAGATCATCGCCTACGACCAGCTCGGTACGGCCCCCGAGCGGGCGGGCAACCAGCTCGCGGTCGCGCCCGCCGCCGTCATCAACACCTACCGCAGCGGCGACGGCGACTGGCTCACCGTCACCTCCGCCACCACCCGCTCGGTGCGCAACGTCGTACGGCTCCTCGGCCTGCCCGACGCCGAATTCACCACCGTCGAGCAGCAGCACGCGGGCCGCGACCGGCTCGACGCGGCGCTGCGCGAGTGGATCGCCGGGCGCCCCTCGGCCGTCTGCCTGGAGGAGTTCGAACGCGCCGAGGTGGTGGCCTCCCGCGTCTTCACCGCCGCCGACATCGCGGCCGACCCCGTCTACGCCGAGCGCGAGGACATCATCACCGTCGACGACCCCGACCTCGGCCCGGTCCGGATGCAGGCGGTCATCCCGCACTTCCGCCGAACTCCCGGCGCGGTGTGGCGCACCGGCCCGGCGCTCGGCGAGGACAACGCCCTGGTCTACGGGGAGTGGCTCGGCATCGGCGACAAGCGGCTGGCGCGGCTGGAGGACGACGATGTCATCTGAACCGGGCCGCGTCCCGCTGCGCTCCCTGCTCTTCGTCCCGGGCAGCAGAACCGACTGGCTGGCCAAGGCCGAGGCTGCGGGCGCCGACGCCGCGATCCTCGACCTGGAGGACGCGGTCCCCGACGACGGCAAAGCGGCGGCGCTCGACGCCGTGACCCGCGCCGTGGACCGGGCGACGTCGCGCATGCGGCTGTTCATCCGTATCAACGCGCTCGACCGCGCGGCGGGCTGGCAGGCCGCCGACGAACTGCGCGCCGTGGCCCGCCCCGGCCTCTACGGCATCGTGCTGCCCAAGGTCGCCCACGCCGACGACGTACGCGCCGCCGACCGGATGCTCGCGTGGTGCGAGCGCCACCACGGGCTGCCCGACGGCCACTTCGCGCTCGTACCCCTGCTGGAGACGGCGCGCGGGCTGCGCGAAGCGTACGCCATCGGCCGCGCCGCCGACCGCGTCGCCCACCTGGGCGCGCTCACCGGCCCCGGCGGGGACGTGGAACGCGCCGTGGGCTACCGCTGGAGCCCGGACGGCGACGAGACGCGCGACCTGCGCGCCCGGGTCCTGCTCGACGCCCGCGCCGCGGACTGCCCCCACCCGGTGGCCGGGCTCTGGACCGACATCGCGGACCTCGAGGGACTGCGCCGCTTCGCCGGGCAGAACCGCGCCCTGGGGTACGAGGGGATGGCAGTGATCCACCCGTCCCATGTGCCGGTCGTCAACGCGGCGTTCTCCCCCGGCCCGGACGAACTGGCCCGGTGCGCGCGGCTGATCGCGGCGGTGGAGGAGGCCCAGGCGCGGGGGGCCGGGGCCGTGCGGTTCGAGGGGCGGATGGTGGACGAGGCGATGGCGGCCACGGCGCGCCACACGCTCGCCCAGCAGGGTGGCCGGTGAGGTACCTCGGCCGTCTTCCGGATGCTGCCACGCCGGTGGGCCTGCCCGACGTACCGGTCCACGCGTACGCGGCCGTCGCCACGCTGCCGTGGCCTGCGCTACGACGGACACCGCAGCCCTCCCGAGGCGGGCACCGACGTGGCGTACTCCCGGCAGGGCCGAACGGGGGGGCACCCCGGCCCCCTCAATCCAGCACCGTCAGGTCGAGCCGGGCCAGCCGGTCGGGGTCGGCGAGGATGTCGATCGCGGCGATCTTCCCGTCCGTGACCGTGAAGCCCAGCACCGAGGCGGGCCTGCCCCCGCGGGTCCCGACCACCCCGACGGCTCCGTTGACCAGCACCGGCCGGGGGACGGCATCCTCGCCGCCGGAGCGGGCGAAGGTGAGCGCCTGGTTCGCCACGCTCTCCGCGCCGCGCACCTCGCGGTACCCGAGCGGGGCGGCGGCGCCCTGGTCGGCGCGCAGCACGACGTCCGGGGCGAGGAGGGCGATGAGCCCGTCGAAGTCGCCGTCGCGGGCGGCGGCGAGGAAGGCGTCGACCACCGCGCGCTGCCGGGCCAGGTCCGGGTCGGGGACGGGCGCCGCGCCCCGGACCCGGCGGCGG
>NZ_RIBZ01000796.1:0-12991 GCF_003721215.1 Streptomyces botrytidirepellens | reverse complement strand
GGGGGAGAGCCCCGCCGCACCCGCCCCGCGCCTGCGCCCGCCGGAGGGGCCACGGGGGTTCGGCCGCGCGGCGTTGCGGCTCGGGGCCCGCGGGCCCGTCTCCGCTGCTCGCAGCCTTGTCGTGGCGGACTGCGGAGCCATCGCGTGACTCGGCCGCGTAGCCCGTTTCCTCGCCCGCCGACCGCGGGGTTTGGCCGCGCGCGGCGGCAGGCCGGGGGTGTGGGCTCCCCGCCCGTATCCCGCCTGTTCACGGCCGGGAGGCCGGGCCCGGGGGCTGTGCCCCCGGTTCGGGGAGGGGCGGGGTGGGGAAGAAGCCCCGCCGTGGCCGCCCGGGGACCTGAGGGGCTCCTCCCCGGCCGCGCCGTCCGGGGGCGGTCGCCCCCGGGGCGGGGAGGGGGCGTCAGACCGCTTCGCCGCCGTTGGGGAGTTCTACCTTGGCGCCCAGCTCCACCAGCTTGTGCATGAAGTTCTCGTAGCCCCGGTTGATCAGGTCGATGCCGTGGACCCGGGACGTGCCCTGGGCGGCGAGGGCCGCGATCAGGTACGAGAAGCCGCCGCGCAGGTCGGGGATGACCAGGTCGGAGCCCTGGAGCCGGGTGGGGCCCGAGACGACCGCGGAGTGCAGGAAGTTCCGCTGGCCGAAGCGGCACGCCGAGCCGCCGAGGCACTCGCGGTAGAGCTGGATGTGCGCGCCCATCTGGTTCAGCGCGGAGGTGAAGCCCAGCCGCGACTCGTACACCGTCTCGTGGACGATGGACAGCCCCGAGGCCTGGGTCAGGGCCACGACCAGCGGCTGCTGCCAGTCGGTCTGGAAGCCGGGGTGGACGTCGGTCTCCAGGGCGATCGCGTTGAGCTTGCCGCCCGGGTGCCAGAACCGTATGCCCTCGTCGCCGATGTCGAAGGCGCCACCGACCTTGCGGAAGGTGTTGAGGAAGGTCATCATCTCGCGCTGGCGGGCGCCGCGCACGTAGACGCTGCCCTCGGTCGCCAGGGCGGCGCTCGCCCAGGAGGCGGCCTCCAGGCGGTCCGGGAGGGCGCGGTGGTTGTAGCCGCCGAGTTTGTCGACCCCGGTGATCCGGATCGTGCGGTCGGTGTCCATGGAGATGATGGCGCCCATCTTCTGGAGCACGCAGATGAGGTCTTCGATCTCCGGTTCGACCGCGGCGTTGGAGAGTTCCGTCACACCCTCGGCGAGCACGGCCGTGAGCAGCACCTGCTCGGTGGAGCCCACCGATGGGTACGGCAGCCGGATCTTCGTACCGCGCAGCCGGTGCGGAGCCTCCAGGTACTGGCCGTCGGCGCGCTTCTCGATCGTCGCGCCGAACTGGCGCAGCACGTCGAAGTGGAAGTCGATCGGCCGGCCGCCGATGTCGCAGCCGCCGAGGCCCGGGATGAAGGCGTGGCCGAGGCGGTGCAGCAGCGGACCGCAGAAGAGGATCGGGATGCGCGAGGAGCCGGCGTGCGCGTCGATGTCGGCGACGTTGGCGCTCTCCACGTGCGTGGGGTCCATCACCAGCTCACCGGACTCGTCACCGGGGCGCACCGTGACACCGTGCAACTGGAGCAGCCCGCGCACGACCCGCACATCGCGGATGTCGGGGACGTTGCGCAGTCGGCTCGGCGCGCTGCCGAGCAGGGCGGCGACCATGGCCTTCGGCACGAGGTTCTTCGCGCCGCGGACATTGATCTCGCCCTCGAGCGGGGTGCCGCCATGGACGAGCAGGACATCGTTCGAGCGGGTCATCTGGTCTCGCGTTCCTGGGACGGTCGATGGGCCAAAAGGCAAGACTAATGGGCTCCGAGTCCCCCTCCGTAAGGCTGTTGCACCCTCGAAATGGATCGGAATGTGTCGCACCACACTCCGTTCCGCTTCGGGAACCGACCGTCACGTGCGCCGCTCCTGCTGTCGTACGCCCCGACCTGCTCTCATACGGGTCTCGCCTTCCACTCCCCGTCCGGACCGGATATGCGGGATCATGTGGCCATGACCGAGGTGTCCTCCCTCACAGGACGGCTGCTTGTCGCGACACCGGCGCTTGCTGACCCGAACTTCGACCGCGCGGTGGTGCTGCTCCTCGACCACGACGAGGAGGGCTCACTCGGCGTGGTCCTGAACCGGCCGACCCCGGTGGGCGTCGGGGACATCCTGGAGTCCTGGGCCGAGCTGGCCGGTGAGCCGGGGGTGGTCTTCCAGGGCGGCCCGGTGTCGCTGGACTCGGCGCTGGGCGTGGCCGTGGTGCCGGGGGAGGCGGGCCGGTCCCCGGCGCGCGGCGAGGACGTCGGGCCACTCGGCTGGCGCAGGGTGCACGGGGCGATCGGCCTGGTGGACCTGGAGGCGCCGCCGGAGCTGCTGGCGGCCGCGGTGGGGTCGTTGCGGATCTTCGCGGGGTACGCGGGCTGGGGCCCGGGGCAGCTGGAGGACGAGCTGTCGGACGGCGCGTGGTACGTGGTGGAGTCGGAGCCGGGGGACGTGTCGTCGCCGTCCCCGGAGCGGCTGTGGCGGTCGGTGCTGCGCCGCCAGCGCAGTGAGCTGGCGATGGTCGCGACGTATCCGGACGACCCCTCGCTCAACTAGCCGCTCGGCGTCAAGCCGCGGCCAGCGCGAAGAAGCGTTCCGCCAGGGGGTGCGGGCTGCGGGCCGGGATGGCCAGCCGCACGGTGACCGGCGGTGCGTTCTTGAGCCGCAGGAACCGGATCCCGGGGTGGCTGTGGCGCTGTGCCGCGGCCTCGGACACCACGCCGATGCCGTGGCCTGCCGCGACGGCCTCCAGCCACTCGTCGAAGTTGTCCGCGGTGCACGCCAGTTGCGGCCGGTGGTGCTCGGGCCACAGCTCGGGGCGGGTGGTGCCGCTGACGGTGTTCACCACCAGCGGGTACCGGGCCAGTTCGGCCCAGTCCAGGACGCGCCTGCGAGCGACCGCGTCCAACGCCGCGCCCGACGCCGTACGCGCCACCGCGGCCACCCGCGCCTCGCGCAGCAGCACCCGGGCGCGTACGTCGTCGCCGAGCGGCGCCTCGCCCCGTACGACCGCGACGTCGCACGCCCCGGCCTCAAGACCGGCCAGCGGCGCGTCGCGGCGCACCAGCCGTACCCCGGCGCCGGTGGCGGCCTCGAAGGCGCCGGTGAGGGCGGCGCAGCGGTCGGGCAGCAGCGACGTGAAGCCGAGCCGCAGCAGGGCCCGGCCGCCCACCGCGCGCAGCGCGTCGTCCATCCGGGCGAGCAGCGGGCCGAGGTCCGCGTACAGGGCCCGGCCGTCCTCGGTGAGGGCGACGCGGCGGGTGGTGCGCTCCAGCAGCCGCGCCCCCACGGTCTCCTCCAGCGCCCGGACGGTGCGGGTCAGCGCGGGCTGGCCGATGCCGAGCCGGTCGGCGGCGTGGGTGAAGTTGCGCTCCTCGGCGACCGCGAGGAAGGCGCGCAGCTGACGCAGCCGGATGGCGTCGATGTCCCGTTCACTGTGCCGCTCGCTGTGCCGTTCACTCATGCCGATCGAGCATAGATCGGTCCCCGGCGGCATTTCCCCGGTGAACCGGAGAGTGCCTACGTTTCCGGCGTCATTGTGGTTGAGCAGGGGAGTTGAGCTGTGCGTAAGGTCTGGCTGCTGGCCCTGGGGTCGTTCACCCTGGGCCTCGACGCCTATGTGATGGCCGGGCTGCTGCCCGTCGTCGCGGACGACATCGGGACGACGGTGTCCCTGGCCGGGCAGATGGTGACCGTCTTCACGCTCGCCTACGCGATCTCCGCGCCCCTGGTCGCGGGGCTGCTGCACGGCGCCCGGCCGCGCCTGGTGCTCCTGGTGGCGCTCGCCGTCTTCACAGCGGGCAACGCGCTGACCGCCCTCGCGCCGTCGCTGGGGGCGCTGCTGGGCGCGCGGGTGGTCGCGGGCGCCGGGGCCGGGGTGTACTCGGCGATGTCCACCGCCGCCGCGTCCGCGCTGGTCTCCGGCGAACGGCGCGGCCGGGCCCTGGCGGTGGTGATGGGCGGCATGAGTTCCGGCACCGTGCTCGGGGTGCCACTGGGCGTCCTGCTGGCCGAGCACACCGGCTGGCGGGCCACGATGTGGCTGGTCACCGGGCTGGGCGCGGTGTCGCTGACCGGGCTCGCGGCGCTGCTGCCGACCGTCCCGGCGGCGCCGGCGGTGTCGGTACGGGCGCGGCTGGCGGCCGTCACCGACCGGGCCGTGGCCCCCGTCGTCCAGGTGTCGTTCCTCGCGGCGGTCGCGAGCCTGGGCCTGTACACCTATCTGGCCCCGGTGCTGGCGTCGGCGGGCGGAGAGCGCGAGGTGGCGCCGTATCTGTGGGCCTGGGGCCTGGGCGGGGTCGCGGGCAGTCTCCTCATCGGGAGGCTGGTCGATCGCGTGGCCGGGGCGGGCCGGGTGGCGGCGCTGGTCGGCGTGATCATGGCCGTGATCACGGGTGCCGAGGCGGTGCTGCCCGTCCTCGCCCCCGTACCGCTGCTCGCCTGGGCGGCGCTGGTGCTCTGGGGCGCCGCGGGCTGGGCGCTCCAGGTGCCGCAGCAGCACCGGCTGCTGGCGCTGAAGGAGGAGCGCGGCACCGTCGCCCTGGCCCTCAACAACTCGGCGCTGTACCTGGGCAGCGCGGTCGGCTCGGCGCTGGGCGGCGCCGCGCTCTCGGCGGGGCTGTCCGGGGGCGTGCTGCCCTGGGCGGCGGCCGGGATCGCTGCCGTCGGTCTGGCCAGGCATCTGGCGGCGGTCCGGGGCCGGTCGGCCCGCGGGGCGCGCACCCGCTGCACGTCGCGGGCATGAGTACCCTAGGGCTGTATGAGCACTCTTGAGCCCGAGCGCGGGGCAGGCACGGGGACCCTCGTTGAGCCGACACCTCAGGTGTCGCACGGTGACGGCGACCACGAGCGCTATGCCCACTATGTACAGAAGGAAAAGATCATGGAGAGCGCGCTCTCCGGATCTCCCGTCGTCGCACTGTGCGGCAAGGTCTGGGTTCCGGGCCGCGACCCGAAGAAGTACCCGGTGTGCCCCATGTGCAAGGAGATCTTCGAGGGCATGGGCGCCGGCGGTGACAAGGGCAAGGACGGCAAGGGCGGCGACGGCAAGAAGTAGCCTTCCCACCCGGCCGCGCCGGAGCTTCGCGTAGACGGCACGTCCGACCCGTGGCCCGAGATTGGGGCCGCGGGTCGGACGTGCCGTGCTGTCCGGCCCCGTCCGGCCCCGTGTCGCGCGGCGGGTGATCCCAGTAGGGTCGGCCCCATGAGCGGGCGTACGGAGAACGGGGCACGGGACGCGGCGGGGAACGACGGGGCGCCGCGGGCGGCGTATCTGGTGTTCGGCGCGCGCGAGGTCGACGAGCCGGACGCGGAAGGCGCCGGACTCTACTGCCAGTTCGAGAAGGACTGGGACGCCCAGCTGGAACAGTGCGGGCGGCTGGCCGAGGAGCGCGGCTACCGGCCCGCGGGCAGCTGTGTGATGTCGGCCGCCCAACCGGGGCTGCCGCGGCTGCTGGAGTGGGCGGACGACCCCGGCTGCGAGATCGTCCTCGCGCCGAGTGCCCGCATTCTGGGGCGGATCGAGAAGACCTGGCCGGACTGGGGTCAGGTGGTGGAGCGGCTGGCGGCGGCGGGAGCGCGGGTGGAGGCCGTGCCGTATGCCGAGCCCGCCTACCCGGGCGAGAAGCTGACGCACTCGTAACGACGGCTTCCCCGGGCCCCGGTGCTCACCCCGGGCCCCGGTGTCTGCCCGGATCCCTGGCGCTTGTCCCGGCCCGGGTTTCCTCGGTCAAAGATTGGTCGAGACCTCTTGTCCGGGCCCGAAACGTTCCCTAGCCTGCCGCATATTGTGCTGTGCGAAACACGCGTTGCATGGTATGCAACGCCCTCCCTAAGGGTGCGTTTCCATGAAGCTCTCCAGACCCCTCCCTCTCTCCCGTCGCCTCGCCGTCCCCGCCGCGGCGCTCGTGCTCGCCGGGTTCACCGCCACCGCCTGCGCCCCCTCCACCTCCGACAACAGCGCCACGGAGGACGACAAGAGCGGCAGATTGCGCGTCTGGCTCTTCCAGGAGGTCGACAACAAGCCGAAGCAACGGGTCGTCGATGACGTCGTGTCCGCCTTCGAGAAGAAGCACGACGGCGCGAAGGTCGATGTCACCTACATCCCGATCGACACCCGCGCGCAGAAGATCAAGGCGGCCTTCAACGACCCCAAGAGCGCCCCCGACATCATCGAGTACGGGAACACCGACACGGCCGGATACGTGGAGGACGGCGGACTCGCCGACATCAGCAAGGAGTTCGGCGCCTGGGACGAGTCGGCGAACACCGACTCCACCGCCAAGAACTCGGTGACCGTGGGCGGCAAGGTGTACGGGGTGCCGCTGTTCGTCGGCGTACGGGCGCTGTACTACCGCACCGACGTCTTCAAGGACCTCGGCCTCGAGCCGCCCACCACCCAGAAGGAACTCATCGCAACCGCGAAGGAGATCCACGAGCGGAAGCCCGACCTCTACGGCATCTCGGTCGGCGGCGCCTACACCTACGGCGCGATGCCCTTCATCTGGGCCAACGGCGGCGAGCTGGCCACCGAGAAGGGCCCGTTCGGCTCCAACGAGTACGAGTCGGCCATCGACGGCGCCGACGCCAAGAAGGGCATCAAGAGCTACACCTCGCTCATCACCGACGACAACTGCCCGCCGGCCAAGTGCGCCCAGTGGGGCGGCAACGACAGCGTCGCCGCCTTCGCCGCGGGCAAGTCGGGCATGACGATCGGCGGCGACTTCAACCACGCGGCGATCGAGGCGGGGTCGGTCAAGGGCAAGTACGCGGTCGTGCCGCTGCCCGGCGTCAAGGAGGGCAGCATCGCCCCGGCGTTCGCAGGCGGGAACAACCTGGGCGTGCTCAAGAGCAGCACCCACCGCTCGCTCTCCGTCGACCTGCTGGAGCAGCTGGCCGGGAAGAAGACCCAGGCCAAGCTCTACGACGCCATGGGCTTCCTGCCCACCTTCACCGATGTGCGCGGGGACATCGCGCGGAAGGACCCGTTCGTCAAGCCCTTCGTGAAGACGCTGGACACCAGCTCCACGTTCGTGCCCGCCTCGCCCGGCTGGTCGGCCATCGACTCCCAGATGGTGCTGCCGACGATGTTCCAGCAGATCATCAGCGGCCGTAAGAGCGTCGACGACGCGGCCGCCGAGGCGGCGAAGAAGATGGACGAGGCATTCGGCACGTGACCTCGGGGACCATCACCCAGCAGGCCGGGCCGGAACCGGCCCGGAAGCGCCCGCCCCGGTCCACCGCGCGCGGGGCCCGGCGGCGGGCCGGGCGGGGGAGCGGTACGCCCTGGCTCTACCTCGCCCCGGCCCTCGTCGTCCTCGGCGGGCTGCTGATCTATCCCATCTATCAGCTCGGGCTCATCTCGTTCCTGGAGTACACCCAGGCCCAGGTGAGCGGGGGCAAGCCGACCAGCTTCCAGGGATTCGCCAACTACGCGGAGCTGTTCCGCGACGCCGAGTTCTGGAGCGTCACCCTCACCACCGTCGTCTTCGCCGCGGTGTGCGTCGTCTCCACCCTCGCGGTGGGCTGCGCGCTCGCGGTGCTGCTCACCCGGGTCCGGGCGGTCCCGCGGCTGGCGCTGATGCTGGCCGCGCTGGGCGCCTGGGCCACCCCGGCGGTGACGGGCTCCACGGTCTGGCTGTTCCTGTTCGACCCCGACTACGGGCCCGTCGACCGGGTCCTGGCGTGGGTCGGGCTCTCCGGCTTCCAGGACTACTCCTGGACGTACGGGCGCTACAGCGCCTTCGCCCTGGTGCTGTTCGAGATCGTGTGGTGTTCGTTCCCGTTCGTCATGGTCACCGTGTACGCGGGCATCAAGGCCATCCCGGCGGAGGTGCTGGAGGCCGCCGCCCTCGACGGCGCCTCCGCCTGGCGGATCTGGCGCCGGATCATGGCCCCGATGCTGCGGCCGATCCTCGTCGTGGTGACGATCCAGTCCATCATCTGGGACTTCAAGGTCTTCACCCAGATCTACGTCATGACGGGCGGCGGCGGCACCGCGGGCCAGAACATGGTGCTCAACGTCTACGCCTACCAGGAGGCGTTCGCGTCCTCGGAGTACGGGCTCGGCTCGGCGATCGGCGTGGTGATGCTGCTGATCCTGCTCGCCGTCACCCTGGTCTATCTGCGGCTGCTGCGACGGCAGGGAGAAGAACTGTGACCCACGCCGGCACTGTGACCCACTCCAGCACTGTGACCCACTCCAGCGCCGTCGCGCCGCGCCGCGCGCCGCGCGTCATCCGCCGCCCCTGGCGGCTCGCGGCCGAGGTCACCGCCCTGGCCGTCGCCGCCGTCGTCGCCTTCCCGCTCTACTGGATGGTGCTCTCGGCCTTCAAACCGGCCGGGGAGATCCGGTCAACCCACCCCCGGCCGTGGACCTCCGCGCCCTCCCTGGACTCCTTCCGCCGCGTCTTCGAACAGCACGACTTCGGCCGCTACTTCCTCAACAGCCTGCTGGTCGCCGGGGCGGTGGTGATCGCCTCGGGCGTGATCGCCTTCCTCGCCGCGACCGCCGTCACCCGGTTCCGCTTCAAGTTCCGCACCACGCTGCTGGTGATGTTCCTGGTCGCCCAGATGGTGCCGATCGAGGCGCTGACCATCCCGATGTTCTTCCTGATGCGGGATCTGGGCGACGCCGTGCCCGGGGTCGGGCTCAACACCCTGGGCTCGCTGATCCTGCCGCACATCGCCTTCTCGCTGCCGTTCGCCATCTGGATGCTGCGCGGCTTCGTGAAGGCCGTACCCGAGTCCCTGGAGGAGGCGGCCTATCTGGACGGCGCCAGCCGCTCCCGCTTCCTGTGGCAGATCCTGTTCCCGCTGGTCCTCCCCGGGCTCGTGGCCACCAGCGTCTTCTCCTTCATCTCCGCCTGGAACGACTTCCTGTTCGCCAAGTCGTTCATCATCAGCGCGACCGAGAACTCCACCCTCCCGATGGCGCTCCTGGTCTTCTTCAAGGACGAGGGCAACGACTGGGGCGGCATCATGGCGGCGTCCACGATCATGACCATCCCCGTGCTGATCTTCTTCGTACTCGTACAGCGCCGCCTGGTCTCCGGCCTCGGCGGAGCGGTAAAGGACTGACGCCCATGAACGGGCCCATGAACCGGCAGCCCGCCACCGGCCTCCTGCCCGCCCCGCTGCGGGCCGCCCCCACCCCCGGTGGCGGCGAGGGCTGTGTCCTGGACGAGCACAGCCAGATCGACGCCCGGCCCGGCACCGAGCGCGTGGCCCGCTGGCTGCGCGCCACCGTGGGGGCGGCGACCGGTCTGCCGCTGGCACCGCTCACCGACGCCTCGAACCGCATCGTCCTGGAACTCGACCCGGGCGTCGGGGAGCGGCTCGGCCCCGAGGGGTACCGCATCGTCATCGACCGCCTGGCGGTGGTCATCCAGGGCGGCGGCGAGGCGGGCCTGTTCTGGGGCGCCCAGACGCTGCGCCAGCTGCTCGGCCCGGACGCCTTCCGGCGCGCGCCGATCGACCCGGAGCGGCGCGCCTGGTCCCTGCCCGCGCTCGACGTCGAGGACGCGCCCCGCTTCGCCTGGCGCGGGCTGATGCTGGACGTGGCCCGCCACTTCCTGCCCAAGGACGGCGTGTTCGCCTACATCGACCTGCTCGCCGCCCACAAGCTCAATGTGCTCCATCTCCATCTGACCGACGACCAGGGCTGGCGACTGGAGATCCGCCGCTACCCGGAACTGACCGCCACCGGCGCCTGGCGGACGCGCACCAAGCTCGGCCACCGCGCCTCCCCGCTGTGGGACGAACGCCCGCACGGCGGCTACTACACCCAGGACGACATCCGCGAGATCGTCGCCTACGCGGCCGAACGGCACATCACCGTCGTCCCCGAGATCGACATCCCCGGGCACAGCCAGGCCGCCATCGCCGCCTACCCGGAGTTGGGCAACACGGACGTCATCGACACCGCCTCCCTCGGAGTCTGGACCACCTGGGGCATCAACCCGAACGTACTCTCCCCCACCGACACCACGCTCCGCTTCTTCGAGAACGTGCTGGAAGAAGTGCTGGACCTCTTCCCCGGCACCTTCGTCCACCTCGGCGGCGACGAATGCCCCAAGGACCAGTGGAAGGCGTCCCCGGCCGCCCAGGAACGCATCCGCGAGCTGGGGTTGGCGGGCGAGGACGAGCTCCAGAGCTGGTTCCTCCGCCACTTCGGCCACTGGCTCTCCGCCCGCGGCCGGCGGCTGATCGGCTGGGACGAGATCCTGGAGGGCGGCGCACCGGACGCCCCGCTGCCCGACGGCGCCGCCGTCTCCTCCTGGCGCGGCTACGCGGGCGGCATCACCGCCGCCCGGGCCGGTCACGACGTCGTCATGTGCCCCGAACAGCAGGTCTACTTCGACCACCGGCAGGCCCCGGGCGCGGACGAGCCGGTCCCCATCGGCTACGTCCGCACCCTGGAGGACGTCTATCGCTTCGAGCCGGTTCCGCCGCAGCTCACCGCGGCCGAGGCCGACCGTGTGCTGGGCGCGCAGGCCAACGTCTGGACCGAGGTCATGGAGGACCGGCGGCGGGTCGACTACCAGACCTTCCCCCGTCTCGCCGCCTTCGCCGAAGCCGTATGGTCCGCCCTTCCGCCGCCGCCCGAGCGGGACTTCGCGGAGTTCGAGGGGCGCATGGAAGCACACTACGCCCGTCTGGATGCGCTGGGCGTGAGCTACCGCCCGCCCTCCGGTCCGCGCCCCTGGCAGCGCCGCCCCGGTCTGCTCGGACGTCCGATCGAGGGATCGCCCCCGATCGTGTGAGCCCACGGCAAGGTGCTCGCCCCCGCGCCCCGCCCCTGGGACGGTGGACGTCCGGCGCTGGAGCAAGTTCGTACAAGGGTCCCTGAAACGTGGCAATCCACACCCGACGGAGACGTCACCCGAAACCCGTACCATCCCCCAGGTCAGGGACGGAACCGCGCTTCCTGGACCCTCGCGACGGCAGGCGTGCGAGATGTGCCAGAGTTGCCACGTCCGGGCTGTGAGCACGTACCGTACGGCGCAACAGCCGGGACACCGGGGAAGGGGCAGCTGGGTTGACCACGCACGCACCGCAGGCGGCGCACACGGTGACGTTGCCGGGCTCGCTCGATGAGGCCGTGGCGGCGCTGGCCGCCATGCCCGCCGCCGTGCCCGTCGCCGGCGGTACCGATCTGATGGCCGCGGTCAACTCCGGCCTGCTGCGGCCCGCCGCGCTCGTCGGGCTCGGCCGGATCAGCGAAATCCGCGGCTGGCGCTACCTGGACGGACACGCCCTGCTCGGCGCCGGACTCACCCACGCCCGGATGGGCCGCCCCGACTTCGCGGCGCTCATCCCGGCCCTGGCCGCGGCCGCGCGCGCCGCGGGACCCCCGCAGATCCGCAACGCCGGAACGCTCGGCGGCAACATCGTCAGCAACGCCCCCACCGGCGACGCGCTGCCCGTGCTCGCCGCCCTGGAGGCCACCCTCGTCATCGCCGGGCCCGAGGGCGCGCGCCGCGAGATCCCGGTCAGCCATCTGCTCGCCGGAGTCGAGATGCTGAGGCCCGGTGAACTCGTCGGATTCGTCCGGGTTCCGCTGCTGCACGCCCCGCAGGCCTTCCTCAAGGCCACCGGGCGCACCGGACCGGGCCGGGCCGCCGCGTCCGTCGCCATCGTCCTCGACCCGGCGCGCCGCGGGGTGCGCTGCGCGGTGGGGGCGGTCGCGCCGATGCCGCTGCGCCCGCTGGAGGCCGAGCGCTGGGTCGCCTCGCTCATCGACTGGGACGGCGACCGCGGCCATCTCGATCCGCAGGTCACCACGGCTTTCGGGGAGTACGTGGCCGCCGCCTGCATCCCCGACCCGCCGCCGCCGGAGGACGGCTCAGAGCCGGTCCCCCTGCCGCCCGCGGCGATCCATCTGAGGCGTACGGTGGCAGCCCTGGCCCGCCGAGCATTGGGGAGGGCACTCGCGTGAGTGACGAACAGCAGCCGCACCGGCCGGACCCGGGGAGCGGGTGGCAGCCGATGCCGCACGGCCCGGAGTACGACGCGGAGTCGACGGCTTTCGTCCAGCTTCCGCCCGACTTCCAGTTCCCGGAGCCGGGCGACCCGGCGGCCACCGGCTGGGACCCGCTCGCCGCGCCCGGCACCGGCTACACCCCGCCGCCGATGCCCGGCGCGCCGTCGCAGGGCGGCCAGTGGCAGCCCGCGGAGCACGGCGGTCCGTACGGTACGTCCGGGCACGACCACGCCGGTCACGCCGGGGCGTCCGGTCAGTCCGGTCACGCCGGGGCGTCCGGTCAGTCCGGTCACTCCGGGACCGGGCACTGGACCATGCCCCACACGGACACCGGCGGCTCCGGCTACACCTACGGCGGCCACCAGGACCCGCACGGCGCCCCCCAGTGGCCGGCGCCCGCCGAGGACCCCTCGGGCCACGGCGGACATGTGCCGCACACCGGTCACTGGCCGGTGCGCACCGAGGAGCCGGTCGACGACTGGCCGCTGCCCGAGGGGCAGTCCCATGGCAACGGCGTCCCGGTGCAGACCAGCCAGTGGACGATCCCGGTCGCGGGCGACGACGGCGTGGACGAGACCGGTGAGTACCGGGTCGACGACCACCCCGGCCCGGCGGCCCCGCCGTACGGTGCCCAGCCGGGCCACGGCGCCCCGGCCGGTCCCGGTCCGGTCGCCCCGGGTGACCCCGGCGACATCGGCGATCCGCAGGAGACCGCGCAGCTGCGGCTGCCGTTCGGCCGCAACGCGCGGCAGCAGCAGGCCGCCCCGTACCCGCCGCAGCAGCAGCCGCAGCAGCCGCACGCCGACCAGGTCCCTGCCGACCAGGCGGGACACAGCGGCCAGTGGTCGGTCCCGACGGCCGACGAGGGCGTGGACGACTCCGGGGAGTACGCGGTCGAGGGCCACCCCGGCCCGGCCGCCCGGCAGGGCGCTCCGGCGCGCCGCCCGCTGCGCATCCCCGACGACGACGCGCCGCGCGAGCACTCCGCC
>NZ_RIBZ01000793.1:0-12983 GCF_003721215.1 Streptomyces botrytidirepellens | reverse complement strand
GCCTGTACGGGCGCCTGGGCCTCGGCGGGGGCCTGGGGAGCGGCCCGGCGGCGGGTCGGGCGGGACGGGAGGGTGCGCAGCGGGGCGGCGGCCTCGGCCTCGTACGGGTCGTGGGCCGCCGGAGCGGCCGGCGCGTCCGCGTCGACGTGGGTGAGCAGCGCGCTGGGGAGGAACAGGACGGCACGCACACCGCCGTACGGGGACCGGGTGTCCACCGAGACGCTGAAGCCGTACCGGGCGGCGAGCAGGCCCACCACGGCGAAGCCGAACTGCGGCGGGTCGCCCAGCCGCGAGACGTCCACGGCGCGCTGGCCGGACAGCAGCCCGGCGGCCCGCTGGACCTCCAGCCCGTCCATGCCGACCCCGGCGTCGTCGATCACGATGCAGGCGCCGTTGTGCACCGGCTGGAGGCTGACCTCGACGTTGGTGTTGGGCTGGGAGTGCCGGGCGGCGTTGTCCAGCAGCTCGGCGACCGCGAGCACCACGGGCTCCACCGCGCGGCTCACGACGCCGATGTCGATCAGGGCGTGCACCTGGACCCGCCGGTAGTCGCGGATGCGCGACTTGGCGCCCCGGACGACGTCGGTCATCGGGGAGGCGGTGCGCTGACGGCCGGGCCAGGAGCCGCACAGCACGGCGATGGCCTGGGCGCGCCGGCCGAACTGCGCGTTGGCGTGGTCGATCTCCAGGAGGTCCCGCAGCACGTCGGGGTTGTCGTGCCGCTCCTGCATCTCCGAGATCGACACCTGCTGTTCGTTGGCGAGGCCCTGGAGGGCGCGCATCGACGCCTTGAGCGCGGCCTTGGCGGAGGCGTCGGCCCGCGACTGCGCCTTGTCCACCGCGCGCGCGAAGTGCTCCATGACCGCGTGCAGGCTCTGCGCGTAGGCCGTTCCGGCCAGCTTTTCGTCCCGCAGCCCGGGCAGCGGGGTGGGCTGGCTCAGCGCGTCCGCGATCGCCGGGAGGCGGACCTCGACCAGATGCTGCACTTCCTCGTCGCGGGCCCGCACATTGTCTTCGAGCGTGGCGTTACGCCTGCGCACTCCGGCGGTGATCCGGCGCTGGCGTATCAGAAGCACCGACACGACCAGAAGGACGACGGCCAGGCACCAGCTCACCGCCTCCGTCATGTGATCTGTCATCAGGAACCTCGTACAGAGAACGCGGGCGCGGAAGGAACGATTCAGTGCCCTGATGTCCCGTCCGAAAACGGAATACGGCGATCATCTTAGCCACGCCGTGACCGAGTGTCCGACGGCCGTAACAAAGTTCGAACTCACGGGACTCTATTGCCAATTCCCGTAAGGGTTCAGTGAAGATCCTGGATATCGGGCAAAGATGAGGGAGCACACCCTCCGGCGGCAGTCATCCGCGCCCGCCCCCACACCGTAGCCGCCGGGCCGCCCGCGCACCACGTTTCCTCCCGCCCGGTGCACTCGGGCGGGGAATCACCCCATGGGTATGGATACGGTGGGAACAGACGCCGTGGCGGACGACCTCCGTCGCCGTGCGGCACCGGCATCGGGGCCCTTCGCCCCGCTGTCGCCCCGTAGGTCCTGGAAGGAAGATGTGAGCAGGGTGTTTGCGCAGGTCAGCACGGTCATCAGGAGTGCGGGGTAAGACGCATGCATATCGTGATCATGGGCTGTGGCCGGGTGGGCGCGGCGCTCGCCCAGACCCTGGAGCAACAGGGACACACGGTCGCGGTCGTCGACCAGGACCCCACCGCCTTCCGCCGCCTCGGCGCGGGTTTCGGCGGTCGCCGGGTGACGGGCGTCGGATTCGACCAGGACACGCTCCGCGAGGCGGGCATCGAGGAGGCCGGGGCCTTCGCCGCGGTCAGCAGCGGCGACAACTCCAACATCATCGCGGCCCGGGTGGCCCGCGAGATGTTCGGCGTGGAGAACGTCGCGGCCCGGATCTACGACCCGCGCCGCGCCGAGGTCTACCAGCGCCTGGGCATCCCGACCGTGGCCACCGTGCGGTGGACCGCCGACCAGATGCTGCGGCGGCTGCTGCCGTCCGGCGCCGAGCCGCTGTGGCGGGACCCCAGCGGCGGGGTGCAGCTCGCCGAGGTGCACACCTCCCCCGCGTGGGTGGGGCACAAGGTCAGCAAGCTCCAGGAGGAGACCGGAGTGCGGGTCGCGTTCCTGACCCGGCTCGGCGAGGCGATGCTGCCCACCTCGCAGACGGTCCTACAGGAAGGCGACCTGGTGCATGTGATGATGCGCACCGACGAGGTCGAGAAGGTCGAAGCCTCGTTCGACGAGGGGCCTGAGGAGGGAGCCCGATGAGGGTTGCCATTGCCGGAGCGGGCGCCGTGGGGCGCTCCATCGCGGGCGAGCTGCTGGAGAACGGGCACGAGGTCCTCCTCATCGACAAGGCACCGACCGCCATCTCGGTGGAGCGGGTGCCGCAGGCCGAATGGCTGCTGGCCGACGCGTGCGAGATCACCTCGCTGGACGAGGCGGCGCTCCAGCGCTGCAACGTGGTCATCGCGGCCACCGGGGACGACAAGGTCAACCTGGTCGTGTCCCTGCTCGCGAAGACCGAGTACGCGGTGCCGCGGGTGGTCGCGCGGGTGAACAACCCCAAGAACGAGTGGCTGTTCAACGAGGCGTGGGGCGTCGACGTCGCCGTCTCCACGCCGCGTCTGATGTCGGCGCTGGTCGAGGAGGCGGTGAGCGTCGGCGATCTGGTGCGGCTGCTGCGCTTCAGCCACGGCGACGCGAACCTCGTGGAGCTGACGCTGCCGCCGGAGGCGGCCCTGGTCGGCACCCGGGTCGGCGACGTGGAGTGGCCGGAGGACACCACGCTGGTCACCATCATCCGGGGCACCCGGGTGCTGACCCCGAACAGTGACGACGTCCTGGAGGCGGGCGACGAGCTGCTGTTCGTCGCGGCCCAGGCGCGCGAGGAGCAGCTGGAGCAGCTGCTGTCCGTGCAGCGCCAGGACGCCGCGGGCCAGGTCTAGGGCTCAGGGCCACACGGCCTCAGGGCCACGCGGCCTCAGGGCCACGCGGAAGGCCCCGGGCTCCCTGTGCGGGAGCCCGGGGCCTTCGTGGTGCCGCTCAGTGTCCGTGCCGGGGCGGGTGCTCAGTGCCGGGGCGGGCGCCGGTCGGCCGACTCGGTGCGGGCCTCGTTCACGATCTGGTCGGTCCACTCCGAGAGCAGCGGGTCGGCGATCCGCTCGGCCTGCTCGGCCTCCCGCTGCGCGCGCTCGCGGTCCCGCTCCGCCTTCTCCTCGGCCTCCATCTCGGCGATCACGTCGATCGGCGGCGGGGCCTTGGCGAGGAAGATCCACGTCAGATAGACGCACAGCAGGAACGGCGGAATGCCGAGCGCCACCTTCACCCAGCCGAGCTGGGTGACGTCACCCCACCAGTAGAGCGGGAAGAGGATCGCCGACTTGGCGAGCAGGATCAGCCCCCACGCCCAGGTGGCCCGGGTGTAGGCGCGGAACCGGCCGGGGTTGCGGGTGCGCCAGGAGAGGTTCTCCTTGAGCATCGGCCCCAGCAGCACGCCGATCAGCGGATAGCGGAAGATCGCCGAGAGGACGTACGCGACCGCGAGGCCGAGCGTGTAGAGCATGCCCGGCAGGTAGAAGTTCTTGGCGTCGCCGGACATCATCGCGAAGATCGCGCCGAACGCGACCCCGAAGACCCCGCTGAAGGCGTGCTTCAGCGTCTCCTTGCGCACCAGCCGGGCCAGCGCGAGCAGCACGGTCAGACCGAGCGCGCCGATCGCGGCCAGGTGGATGTCGCGCTTGATCGTGTACAGCAGGACGAAGACCAGCCCGGGGACGGTGGTGTCCACCATGCCCCGCACCCCGCCGAACGCCTCCAGGAGCGCGGTGTCCGCCGCCGCCCTGCTCCGTGCGCCGGCGGCGGCATCCTGATGATCGGTCGGGGTCGTCTTGTCGTCAGACGTCACCGGCTACTCCTGTCCGAGCGGTCGGAGTTCGTACTTCGGATTGAACAGCACCCGGCGCCCGTGGCTCATGGAGATCCGGCCGGTGGCGATCAGCTTGCGGCCCGGTTCTATGCCGATGATGGAGCGGCGGCCCAGCCACACCACGTCCAGGGCGGCCGTGCCGTCGAAGAGCTCTGCCTCCAGCGCGGGCACTCCGGCCCGCGGCCGCAGCGTGACCGTGCGCAGTGTACCCGTCACCTTGACGATCTGACGGTCGCCGCAGTCGCCGATCTTGGTGCAGCCCGCGTCCTCCGCGTCCTGCTGGAGCTCGGCGGAGTGCAGCTCCTCCTGGGAGCTCGACAGCCGGTCGATCATCCGCCGGAAGCGGCCAACCGGCTTGTCACGCTTCCCGGGGGGCTGGGGTACGGAACTCATACGGCCAGCGTACCGGTGCGCCCCCGCCGAATCCCGGCGCCGCCGCATCCCCGTACGCAACTCACCGCCCCACCGCTCACGGCTCGAAGCGGTAGCCCATGCCCGGCTCGGTGACGAAGTGACGTGGATGCGAGGGGTCGTTCTCCAGCTTGCGGCGCAACTGCGCCATGTAGACCCGCAGGTAGTTGGTCTCGGTGCCGTACGAGGGCCCCCAGACCTCCTGGAGCAGCTGCTTCTGGCTGACGAGGCGGCCCTCGTTGCGCACCAGCACCTCCAGCAGATGCCATTCGGTGGGCGTCAGCCGGACGTCGCGGCCGTCGCGGTGCGCCTTCTTGGCAGCCAGGTCGACGCTGAACCCGTCGGTCTCGACGACCACCGCGGCGTCCGAGGGACCGGAGGGCTCGGCGCGGCGGACCGCGGCGCGCAGCCGGGCCAGCAGCTCGTCCATGCCGAAGGGCTTGGTGACGTAGTCGTCGGCCCCGGCGTCCAGGGCCTCGACCTTCTCGTCGGAGGTCTGGCGGGCGGAGAGCACCAGGATCGGGACCCGGGTCCAGCCCCGCAGCCCCTTGATCACTTCCACGCCGTCCATGTCGGGCAGGCCCAGGTCGAGCACGACCACATCGGGGTGGCGGGTGGCGGCGAGCTTCAGGGCGGTCGCACCGTCGCCGGCGGCGTCGACCTCGTACTTGCGCGCCTTCAGGTTGATCACGAGGGCGCGTACGATCTGCGGCTCGTCGTCCACCACGAGCACCCGGTTCATCTGACGGCCTGCCTTTCCGTTGTGCCGCGTGTGCCGTCCCTCAGGGGCCCGGAGGCGGCCCGCAGGGTCAGCACCATGGTCATCCCGCCTCCGGGGGTGTCCTCGGCGGCCAGCGATCCGCCCATCGCCTCCACGAAGCCGCGGGCGACGGCGAGGCCGAGGCCGACCCCGGCGCCGCGCGGGGCGTCCCCGTACCGCTGGAAGGGTTCGAAGATACGGTCCTTCGCGGCGTCCGGCACGCCGGGGCCACGGTCGGCGACGCGCAGTTCGACCCGCTCGCCGAGCGCGCTCGCGGACACCAGCACGGGCCGGTCCCGCGGGCTGTACTTCACCGCGTTCTCGACGATGTTGGCGACGCTGCGCTCCAGCAGCCCGGGGTCGACCTCGACCATCGGCAGGTCCTCGGGGATCTCCAGGGTGACGTCGCTCTCCGGGACGCCGACCAGCGCCATCGGCACCACCTCGTCCAGGTCGATCTCCCGGATGAGCGGGGCGACGGTGCCGGTCTGGAGCCGGGACATGTCGAGGAGGTTGCCGACCAGGTGGTCGAGGCGGTCGGCGCCGTCCTCGATGCCCTCCAGCAGCTCGGCCTCGTCCTCGGCGGACCAGGCCACGTCGTCCGCGCGCAGGGACGACACGGCCGCCTTGATGGCCGCGAGCGGGGTGCGCAGGTCATGGCTGACGGCGGCGAGCAGCGCGGTGCGGATGCGGTTGCCCTCGGCCAGCTCGCGGGCCCGCTCCGCCTCCCCCATCAGCCGCTGCCGGTCCAGTACGACGGCGGCCTGGGCGGCGAAGGCGGCCAGCACCCGGCGGTCCTCGGCGGGCAGCACCCGGCCGGACAGCGCGAGCGCCATGTGGTCGCCGACCGGCATGTCCACGTCCGCGTCCTCGGGCCGCTCCGGCGGCGGCACGCCCGCGGTGCCGCCGACGCTTCCCGCGCGGGTCCAGGGCGCGACGTCGCTCTCCCGCTCCAGCAGGGCCACCGTGTCCATGCCGAAGGTCTCGCGGACCCGCTCCAGCAGCGCCTCCAGGCTGGTCTCGCCGCGCAGCACGCTGCCCGCGAGGAACGACAGCACCTCGGACTCGGCGCGCAGCCGGGCGGCCTGGTGGGTGCGGCGCGCGGCCAGGTCGACGACGGAGGCGACGCTGACCGCCACCGCCAGGAAGATCACTATGGCGACGAGGTTCTCCGGGTCGGCGATGGTCAGCGTGTGGGTGGGCGGGGTGAAGTAGTAGTTGAGCAGCAGCGATCCCACGGCCGCCGAGGCGAGGGCGGGCAGCATCCCGCCCAGCAGGGCCGCCAGCACGTTGAGGAAGAGGAACAGCAGCACCTCGTTGGCGAAGCCGGGAGCGGCGTCCGCGGTGAGCGTGGCGCCCGTAGCGGTGAGCCCCAGGGTGAGCAGGGCGGGCCCGGCGACCCCCACCAGCCAGCCCGCGATCAGCCGGGAGCGGCCGAGCCGGGCGCCGCGCGCGACCGGCAGGCCGCGGCCCTTGGCGACCTCGTCGTGGGTGACGATGTGCACGTCCAGGTCGGGCCCGGAGTCCCGGGCGACGGTCGCGCCCACGCCCGGCCCGAAGACGTACTGCCACGCCTTGCGGCGGCTGGAGCCGAGCACGATCTGGGTGGCGTTGACGCCGCGCGCGAACTCCAGCAGCGCGGCCGGGATGTCCTCCCCGATGACGTGGTGGAAGGTGCCGCCCAGGTCCTCGACCAGGGTGCGCTGGACCGCCAGCTCCTTCGGGGAGGCTGAGGTGAGGCCGTCGCTGCGGGCGATGTAGACGGCCAGGATCTCGCTGCCGGAGCCCTTGGCCGCCATCCGGGAGGCGCGCCGGATGAGCGTGCGCCCCTCGGGGCCGCCGGTGAGCCCGACGACGATGCGCTCGCGCGCCTGCCAGGTGGAGCGGATGCTGTGCTCGTCGCGGTACTGCTGGAGGTATTCGTCGACCCGGTCGGCGGTCCACAGCAGGGCCAGCTCGCGCAGCGCGGTGAGGTTCCCGGGCCGGAAGTAGTTGGACAGCGCGGCGTCGACCTTGTCGGGCGCGTAGATGTTGCCGTGCGCCATGCGGCGGCGCAGCGCCTGGGGCGACATGTCGACCAGCTCGATCTGGTCGGCGCGGCGCACCACCTCGTCGGGCACGGTCTCCCGCTGCCGTACGCCCGTTATCGACTCGACCACGTCGCCCAGCGACTCCAGGTGCTGGATGTTGACGGTGGAGACGACGTCGATCCCGGCCTTCAGCAGCTCCTCGACGTCCTGCCAGCGCTTGGTGTTGCGGGAGCCGGGGACGTTGGTGTGGGCCAGCTCGTCGACGAGCGCGACGCCGGGGCGGCGGGCGAGCACCGCGTCGACGTCCATCTCGGTGAAGGCGGCGCCCCGGTACTCCAGCTCCCGGCGCGGCACCTCCTCCAGACCGGCCATCATCACCTCGGTGCGGCGGCGGCCGTGGTGCTCCACGAAGCCGACCACGAGGTCCGTGCCCCGCTCGACCCGCCGGTGCCCCTCGGACAGCATCGCGTACGTCTTGCCGACGCCCGGCGCCGCGCCGAGGTAGATCCGGAGTTTGCCGCGTCCCATGACCCCATTTTCCCCGTTCGCCTATTTTTCCAGCTGGTGGAGTGCGATGTTCAGCTCCAGCACGTTGACCCGCGGCTCGCCGAGGAAGCCGAGGGCGCGGCCCTCGGTGTGGTCCTCGACCAGCCGGGCGACCTCGGCGCGGGGCAGCCCGTTGGCCCGGGCCACGCGCGTCACCTGGAGGGCGGCGTACGCGGGCGAGATGTCCGGGTCGACGCCGGAGCCGGAGGCGGTGACCGCGTCCGGGGGCACGGCGCCGGGCGCGACCCCGTTGAAGGCGGCGATCTGCGCGCGGCGGTCCTTGATCTCCCCGCTCAGCACCGTGCTGTCGGCGGCGAGGTTGGATCCGCCGGAGACGAGGATCGTGTACTGGGTGTTGACGGTGTTGGCGCCCGCCGCCGAGGGGCGGGGCTGGAAGTACTTCGGGTCCGGCAGCGGGTTCCCGTCCTTGTCCTTCCGGTCGAGGGTGTACGTCTGGCCGATGAGCGCGGAGCCCACGGTCCGGCCGTCGGCCCGCACCTCCGAGCCGTTCGCCTGATGGGGGAAGGCGGCTTGCGCGATGCCGGTGACGGCGAGCGGATAGAGCACCCCGCAGAGCGCCGTGAGGGCGAGCAGGGCGCGCAGAGCGGCGCCCGCCAGCCGGGCGGTGGAGCGTGCTGTGCCGTTGAGGAGGGTCATGGTCTTCACGTCACCCGATGCCCGGTATGAGGGAGATGAGCAGGTCGATGAGTTTGATGCCGACGAACGGGGCGATGAGCCCGCCCAGGCCGTAGAGGGCGAGGTTGCGGCGGAGCATCCGGTCGGCGCTCATCGGGCGGTAGCGCACGCCCTTGAGGGCGAGCGGAACCAGCGCGACGATGACGAGCGCGTTGAAGACGACCGCGGACAGGATCGCCGACTGGGCCGACGCCAGCCGCATGATGTTGAGCGCGTCCAGGCCCTGGTAGCCCGCCACGCCCGCGAACATCGCCGGGATGATCGCGAAGTACTTCGCGACGTCGTTGGCGATCGAGAAGGTGGTCAGGGCGCCGCGGGTGATCAGCAGCTGCTTGCCGATCTCCACGATCTCGATGAGCTTGGTCGGGTTGGAGTCCAGGTCGACCATGTTCCCGGCCTCCTTGGCGGCCGAGGTGCCGGTGTTCATGGCCACGCCGACGTCGGCCTGGGCGAGCGCCGGGGCGTCGTTGGTGCCGTCGCCGGTCATCGCGACCAGCTTGCCGCCCGCCTGCTCGCGCTTGATGAGCGCCATCTTGTCCTCGGGCGTGGCCTCCGCCAGGAAGTCGTCCACGCCCGCCTCATCGGCGATGGCCTGGGCGGTCAGCGGGTTGTCGCCGGTGATCATCACGGTCTTGATGCCCATCCGGCGCAGTTCGTCGAACCGCTCCCGCATGCCCTCCTTGACGACGTCCTTGAGGTGGATGACGCCCAGCACGCGCGCGCCCCGGGCGTCGTCGACGGCCACCAGCAGCGGGGTGCCGCCCGCCGCGGAGATCGCGTCGACCTTCTCCTGGGCGTCGGACGGGACCTGGCCGCCCCGTTCGCCGACCCAGGCGACGACGGCACCGGCCGCGCCCTTGCGGACCCGGGTGCCGTCCACGTCGACGCCGGACATCCGGGTCTGCGCGGTGAAGGGCACGAAGGCGGCGTGCCCGAGTTCGCCCTCGTGGCGGGCCCGCAGGCCGTACGCCTCCTTGGCGAGGACGACGATCGAGCGGCCCTCGGGCGTCTCGTCGGCGAGCGAGGACAGCTGGGCGGCGTCCGCCAGCTCCTCCTCGGTCACGCCGTTGACGGGTACGAACTCGGCGGCCTGCCGGTTGCCGAGCGTGATCGTGCCGGTCTTGTCGAGCAGCAGCGTCGACACGTCGCCCGCCGCCTCGACCGCGCGGCCGGACATGGCGAGGACGTTCCGCTGCACCAGCCGGTCCATGCCCGCGATGCCGATCGCGGAGAGCAGCGCGCCGATGGTGGTGGGGATGAGGCAGACCAGCAGCGCGGTGAGCACGATCATCGTCTGCTCGGCGCCCGCGTGGATCGCGAACGGCTGGAGGGTGACGACGGCGAGCAGGAAGACGATGGTGAGCGAGGCGAGCAGGATGTTGAGCGCGATCTCGTTCGGGGTCTTCTGCCGGGCGGCGCCCTCGACCAGGTTGATCATCCGGTCGATGAAGGTCTCACCGGGCTTTGTCGTGATCTTGATGACGATGCGGTCGGAGAGCACCTTCGTCCCCCCGGTGACCGCACACCGGTCGCCGCCGGACTCGCGGATGACCGGCGCCGACTCGCCGGTGATGGCGGACTCGTCGACGGACGCCACGCCCTCGACGACGTCCCCGTCGCCCGGGATGACGTCGCCCGCCTCGCAGACCACCAGGTCGCCGACGCGCAGCGCGGTGCCGGGGACCCGCTCCTCGCCGCCGTCCGCGAGCCGCCGGGCCTCGGTGTCGGTCTTGGCCTTGCGCAGGGTGTCGGCCTGGGCCTTGCCCCGGCCCTCGGCGACGGCCTCGGCGAGATTGGCGAAGAGCACCGTCAGCCAGAGCCAGGCCGTGATCGCCCAGCCGAACCAGTCCCCCGGGTCGGTGGCGGCCAGCACGGTGGTGAGCACCGAGCCGATCTCCACCACGAACATCACCGGGGACTTCGCCATCACCCGCGGATCGAGCTTGCGGAAGGCGTCCGGCAGCGAGGTGAGCAGCTGCCTCGGATCGAAGAGGCCGCCGGAGACCCGGCCGCCTTCGGGGTCGTGCCGGTGCGGGCTCATCCCGCCGGGGGCGGGGCGTACGGGGGTGGTGGTGCTCATGAGAGTCCCTCCGCCATCGGGCCAAGGGCCAGGGCCGGGAAGTAGGTGAGACCGGTGACGATGACGATCGCGCCGACCAGCAGCCCCGCGAAGAGCGGCTTCTCGGTGCGCAGGGTGCCCGCCGTCTCGGGGACGGGCTTCTGCTCGGCGAGCGAACCGGCCAGCGCCAGGATGAAGACCATCGGCAGGAAGCGGCCGAGCAGCATCGCCAGGCCGATCGTGGTGTTGTACCAGTCGGTGTTGGCGTTCAGCCCCGCGAAGGCGGAGCCGTTGTTGTTGGCGCCGGAGGTGAAGGCGTACAGCACCTCGGAGAAGCCGTGCGCCCCGCTGTGGCCGGTCGCGTTCCCCGCGGTGTTGAGGATCGAGTCCGGCGGGGTGGACAGCACCATGGACAGGGCGGTGAAGCCGAGCGCCAGGGTCGGGGTGACGAGGATGTAGCACGCCGCGAGCTTGATCTCGCGGGAGCCGATCTTCTTGCCCAGGTACTCGGGCGTACGGCCGACCATGAGCCCCGCGATGAAGACCGCGATCACGGCCATGACCAGCATGCCGTAGAGGCCGGAGCCCACCCCGCCGGGGGCGATCTCGCCGAGCATCATGCCCAGCAGCGCGATGCCGCCGCCGAAGCCGGTGAGCGAGGAGTGCATGGCGTCCACCGCTCCGGTGGAGGTGAGCGTCGTACTCGTCGCGAAGATCGAGGACGCGCCGACGCCGAACCGCTGCTCCTTGCCCTCCATCGCGCCGCCCGCCGCCCGGAGCGCCGGGCCGCCGTGGTGGAACTCGGTCCACATCATCAGCGCCGTGAAGCCGAGCCAGATCAGGCCCATGGCGGCGAGGATCGCGTACCCCTGCCGGACGTTCCCGACGAGCACGCCGAAGGTGCGGGTCAGCGAGAACGGGATGACCAGGATCAGGAAGATCTCGAAGAGGTTGGTGAAGGCGTTGGGGTTCTCGAACGGGAAGGCGGAGTTGGCGTTGAAGAAGCCGCCGCCGTTGGTGCCGATCTCCTTGATGGCCTCCTGCGAGGCGACCGCGCCACCGTTCATCCGCCGGCTGCCGCCGGTGAGCTGCCCGACCTCGTGGATGCCCGCGAAGTTCTGGATCGCACCGCACGCGACCAGCACGACCGCCGCGATCACCGACAGCGGGATCAGGACGCGGACGACCGTGCGCACCAGATCGGCCCAGAAGTTGCCCAGCTCGCCGGTGCGGGAGCGGGCGAAGCCTCGGACGAGGGCGATGGCCACCGCGATGCCGACGGCGGCGGACAGGAAGTTCTGCACCGCGAGCCCGGCCGTCTGGACGACGTGGCCCATGGCCTGCTCGCCCGCGTAGGACTGCCAGTTGGTGTTGGAGACGAAGGACGCGGCGGTGTTGAACGCCTGCGCCGGGGTGATCGAGGAGAAGCCGAGCGAGAGCGGCAGACCGCCCTGGACGCGCTGGAGCAGGTACAGGAACAGGACGCTGACGCCGGAGAAGGCGAGCACTCCGCGCAGATACGCGGGCCAGCGCATCGCGGCGTCGGGGTCGGCGCCGATGCAGCGGTAGATCCACCGCTCGGCGCGCAGATGCCTGCCGGAGCCGTAGACGGCGGCCATGGAGTCGCCGAGCGGCCGGTACACCAGGGCGAGCGCGCCGATGAGCGCGGCGAGCTGGAGCACCGTGGAAAGTTCGGAACTCATGTCGCCCTCAGAACCTCTCGGGGAAGAGGAGGGCGAGGACCAGATAGCCCAACAGCGCGACGGCCACGACCAGGCCGACGACGTTCTCGGCGGTCACAGCTTCGTCACCCCTTTGGCGACGAGGGCCACCAGCGCGAAGACCGCGAGCGTGGCGACGACGAAGGCCAGATCGGCCATCGTGGGCTCCTAGAGGATCGGTGGAGTGCTGTCCTCTTGAGGAAACCCCCGCGGGGGGCGCGTGGGCCCGCCGTTGACGGCTCCCTTACGGCGCCGGGCGCCGTCTTGACGCCTCCCTGACGCCGGGGCCCGCGCATACGAACCCGCGCACGGGAAATAGCCGGTGGGCCGTACTCCGCAGAGAAAAGTACGGCCCACCGGTAGAACGCTCACATCAGCCGAGCCTTACGCCGGGGACTCAGCCGGATGCGAGCGAGCAGCCCGCCAGAGCGTCAAGACCGGAGGGGGCGGTCGAGCCCTGGCGGGAGAATGAGATCTTGATGCGGTCGATCGTGGACTTCCGCTTGTCCTCCAGCGGGCCCAGGATCGCGTTCTGCACGAAGTTCGGGCCGCCTTCGCCCGCGGAGGTCGAAAGTCTCTTGTTGGCCTCGCTGAGCTGGGTGTCCAGGAGCGCGAGGTTGCGGTCCACCTCCGCCTGGGCGGCGGCCGGCACGTCGCCGATCTCACCGGCGACGTCCGGGCAGCTGATCGTCTGGCCGGACCCGGCGCCCGCGTCCGCGCCCTCGTCCGCACCGGCACCCGTGTCGGCGCCGGACTCCTCCGCTGCGGGGTCGGCCGAGGCCGCGGCGCTCGCGGCGGCCGTCGGGCTC
>NZ_RIBZ01000792.1:0-12827 GCF_003721215.1 Streptomyces botrytidirepellens | reverse complement strand
CTGCGCACACGCGTCCTCGGCGGCCCCATCAACGAGTACCACTACGCCGCTTGACCAGTAGCGATGACTTTTCGAGCCCGACACCGTTGAGCTGGGCAGCCAAGAACGGGCATCCAGACACCACCGCTGTGACGGAGATCGCCCCGAACGACACGGCGTCGTGTGACGAGTTCGCGTACGCCGCCTCGTACAACAGCGGCGGCATGCCAAAGTCCCTGGGCGGACTGAACGAGGTCGCCAGCGGAGATGCGTGCGTGCAGACCTATGCCACTCGTGTCCGGCAAGGCGAATGGCACCTGTACGACGATGAGCGCAAGGCTGGTCCCACGTGGCAGGAGGTCTGCGGGCGCTCCAGCATGCAGCTGGATCAACACCACTTCAATGGCCAGCTTCCCTGGCTCCTTCGCCGCCGCGGGCAAGTACCACCTGTTGGACACCGACGAGTACTGGGTCAAGTTCCCCGAGTTCGAACACTGCGACGCCAGCAAGGCAACCGTGAAGTGCACCGTCCCTAAGCCGTAAACGACTAGCTGGTGGTCCAGGGGCCCACGCGCTCCCGGGCCACCAGCCCTAACGAGGACCGTCGGGCTTGATCATCCCGTCGGGAAACAGCCGTGGATCCCTGGGATCAATCCAGGTCAGCCCCTGGCTGCCGGTCAGTACCGGCCAGTCGTGCCTGTCGTCCGTTCCATCCGGCCGGTGCAGACACCGGCCCTCCTCCAGCGCCGCAGCAATCTCGTCCAGCCAGTCCACCAGCGGCCAACCACCCCGCCCCAACGGATACAGATCGTCTCCACCGTCGACCGACCAATGCCCCAAGTCGCCGTAGGAGGGCTCGCCCCTACGCGCGTCCACATACCAGCCGGACCAGGTGTCCCCAGCCTTCCGCGCGAACGGCAGAATGCCGACCTCCCGCTCCCAGTCCCGCGTATGCATCCGGTACTCATCCACCAAGTCAGCGAGCGGCAACATCGCCATGCCGGCCGGCAAAATCCCAGCACCATGGCCCTCATCGAAACCGTCATGGACCCGATACCAGGCCGCGAGCGTCGCCGGGAGCTCCACTCCCATGACCACCTCCGCCGCTGCGATATCGGCTTCGCCAACCGGAGAGCGCAGCAAATCAGCCGAAGCAACAGCGTGCTCACACAGCCACGTCTCGATCCGCCCCCAGGCCACGGTCACCCGCTGCGTATCGCCACTCATACTGAACACTGTATCGGCCGCAGTCGGCATGGCCACGAACACCGGACGCTCCTCGAATTGGTGGAGTTTTGTGGATTGCTGGTTGGCCAGCGTGCGGGATGTGGGTAGGTCCAGATGGTCTGATGAGCATCACCTGACGGGAGTTCCATGCACCGTGCCCGCCGCCTGACCGGCCTCGTCTTCTCCGGCCTGCTGCTAACCGCAACCGCCTGCACCCACCCCGAGCCCTCCTCCGAGGACACCAAAGCCTCTCCGGCGAGCTCCGGTGCTGACTTGCCCGGCTGGCACTCCGTTCAGCGTGTGCAGCGCGTGGACGTGGCCTTCGAAGAACGCCTGCTGACCGCACGACCGGGAGATGCGGGTGCACGGCCTTGCCCGAGAAGGCCAGGCGGAAAGCGAACAAATAGCAGCGGGCGCGCTGGCCGGCCAGGTCCACATAGACGTCTCCGAAGTCGACTTCGACATCCGCGCCGAGCGCGTTGTGCCGGGTCACGAATGCCTCAACGGGCGCCCCCGCCTGAGCTGCGATCTCCTTGCGGCGGACCGCGACGAAGTCCCGGACCGTCGGATACGGGATCGCCTCGCCGAACTCCTCCTCGATCTGCGCGACGATCCGCCGCACGGTGTGCCGCTGTTTGCGCGGGGCCTCCAGATCAGCGGGGGAGCAGATCGGCGGCACCGGCGCCCTGGCCCTGGTGCCGGGACCATCCCCGCCGGTGCGGGGAGCAGTACTGACCGCGCCATCCTCGCCGGCCTGCTCCACCACCTCCCCAAAGACAGACTGCGGCACCTTCTGCTGCTGGTCCGCCCCGAGACCATCTTGCACTGGCATCGCGAACTGCTCAGGCGGCGCCATGCCGCAACCTGCGTACCCAGGCGACGCGGACGCCCGCGCACCCTACGGTCGATCCGCGCCCTGGTCCTGCGCATGGCCAGGGAGAATACCTCGTGGGGGGCTGCGGTAACCGCGCTCGTGTGGGCTCGCGTCAACCAGGGCGACCATCTGCACAGCCCATCGATCGAAGCACTTCGCAGAGCGAGGCAAAGTACCAAGCCCTTGGTCTCCGCCATCGGAAAGTTGCAGACCCCCAGCAACCGCAGAGGCGCCAGACTCCGCATCCTTCAGCGCGTCAGCGAATACGCCGATGACTTCGCCCAAGCGCTGAACGAGGGGGCCGATGGAGCTGAGGGACCAGCTACTCGCAAGCGTCCCTGACAACCGACCACCAAGCCTACCTTCAGCCCGGCCCATCTGCTGTGCCTCTGCGCCCAGTGTGCGACATCCCGTGAGTTCCCCTATGCCTCGATGAGACCCTGCGCCCCTGGCCAGCAGACTCCATCTCGTTCTGGAGGTGCGGAGCTCGATGATGGACGTTCGGAATTCCTGAAGGCTGCTCGGTCTCTCGGAACGATGTGCGGTCCGATTGAAGACGCGGCTTCGCAGTTCGGCTGCCTCTGGGTGGAGCCGTGGGGAACCGATCACTGGATGACGGCGGGGTCCAAATATTCTCTGCCTGCGGCGGTGAAGTGCTCGATCTGGGCGCGCAGGACTTCTCGACGGCCGG
The DNA here is from genome assembly GCF_003721215.1 of Streptomyces botrytidirepellens. Classification (NCBI taxonomy): domain Bacteria; kingdom Bacillati; phylum Actinomycetota; class Actinomycetes; order Kitasatosporales; family Streptomycetaceae; genus Streptomyces; species Streptomyces botrytidirepellens. Next base: position 10,056 of record NZ_RIBZ01000792.1, on the reverse strand, counting down.
CTGCAATGATCAGCGTTCCGGCAACCCGACTCCGCCAGGACCGGGGTATACCACTCCAACCTGGGCGACCTTCTACCGTCTATGCCCGTTTAGCGCCGGTCTGCTCCCGGACGGTGTCGAACAGAGAGGTCAGAGCGGGACTCCCCGCGAGGCTGCCCAGCAGGACGTGAAGCGAGTGCCGTTCCGTGGTGCCCAGGTCTGCGAGAATTTCGCTGTCGAGATCCACGAGCGCGCGGTTGAGATCGGCCAGGACCTTGCGCCCGCCGTCAGTGATATCGACGGCATACCGGCGCCGGTCCTGTGGATCGCGTGTCCGCTGGGCAAATCCTGCCCGCTCCAGGTCGTCAAGACTCGTCACCATCGTCGCCGGATCGATTCGCAGGAACGAGCCGAGTGCCAGCTGCGGCATCGCCCCGTTGTCCGCCAGGGCCTGCAGGACGCTGTAGTGCCGCACCCGCAGACCAGTCCCAGCGATACCGTCCTCTGCGATCTTGAACGCCACCTGTCCGAGCTTCACCAGAAGGCAGATGGTGTGTTCGGCCACTGTCCCCGGTACCAGCGGAGCCTCGGACATCGTTTATCCCACCCATGGTTAGTCATACGTATGGTCTCGGCCCATCGTACGAGAGAGCCCGGGGCGGCTGGACCATGGCAGGGATCTCCATGCGCGGAAGACGGGCGTGGGGCAGGGCGTGAGCGGGGGCGTCAGCCGACGATGGCCCGACCGAAGATCTGCCGGGCTATGACCCACTTCTGGATCTCGTTGGTGCCCTCGTAGATCTCGCCGATCTTGCTGTCCCGGTAGATGGCCTCGACGGGACCGGGAGTGCCGTCGGCGCCCAGTTCGCGCGCGAAGCCGAGGCCTCCGAAGGCCTGGACGGCGTCGCGTGCCATGTCCACGGACAGCTTGGTGGCGTAGTGCTTCGCCATCGCGGCCTCAGGTTCCGGGGACGGGTTGCCGGTGTCCAGGCGCAGGGCGGCCTTGGTGTAGAGGGTGCGGGCGTTCTCGATCTCGGTGGCCCGTTCGGCGAGCAGGAACTGCCAGTGCTGGTTGGCGGCCACCGGCTTGCCGAAGGCGTGTCGCGTCGACAGGTGGGCCACGGTGTGGTCGAAGGCGGCCTGCGCCATGCCGACCCCGGCAGCCGCGATGCCGATCCGGCCGTAGGTCAGAGTGGACAGCGCATGGCGCAGTCCGTGTCCCTCGGCGCCACCGAGGAGGTCGTCGTCGGTCAGGTGCACATCCGTGAAGCGGATGTCCGCGGTGAGCTGGCCGCGGTTGCCCATCTTGCGGTCGGGAAGGCCGACTTCCACTCCGGGAAGTGCCGTGTCGACGATGAACATGCTCAGCCGGGTGCCGGTGCGGGCGAGAACCACCACGAACCCGGCGACGGGCGAGTTGGAGATCCACCGCTTGTGGCCGTTCAGCACCCAGCCGGCCTCGGTGCGTATCGCCTCGGTCTGAACCGCCTGCGGGGACAGGTCACTTGAGGCGTTCGGCTCGGTGGTGGCGAACGCGCCGACCACTGAGCCCTCCGCGACCTTTCGCAGCCATCGCTGCTGCTGCTCCTCGGTGCCCTGCCGCAGGGCGTTGCCCGCCAGGATGCAGTGCACATCGAAGACGGCCGCGACGCTGCTGGAGTAGTAGGCCAGTTCCTCGATGGCCGCGGCGGTGGCGGTCGCCGGGTGGGTCAGACCGTCGCCGCCGACCTCGCCGGGGAAGGGGATCCGGAAGACCCCCGCCGACGCAAGCCCGTCAAACACATGCCGGGGGAAGCCGTCCGTGCGCTCGTCGCCCCCCGCGATCGCCACGGCGTGCGGAGCCACTTCGTGCTCCGCGATCCGGCGCACGGCAGCGCGAACGGACTGTGTCTCTTTGGGGGCGAGGAGCTCGCGGTAGAGCCGGTCGATCTGGCGTGTGGGAGTGGAAGTCATACGGGGAAGATATCATTAGCATCACGTACCATTAGCTCGGCAATCTATTTTGGAGGTTCGACCATGACACAGACGCTGGCCGACAAGACCATCCTGATGTCGGGAGGCAGCCGCGGCATCGGACTCGCCATCGCCCTGCGCGCGGCCCGCGACGGGGCGAACGTGGTGATGCTCGCCAAGACCGCGGTGCCGCACCCGAAGCTGGAAGGCACGGTGCACACCGCTGTCGATGAGGTTGAGCGGGCGGGCGGCAAGGGGCTGGCCGTCATCGGTGACGTCCGAAACGAGGTCGATGTGCGCACCGCTGTCAACGCGGCGGTCAGTGCGTTCGGCGGCATCGACATCGTGGTGAACAACGCCAGCGCGATCGACCTGTCGTCGTCGGAGCAGCTGGAGATGAAGCGGTACGACCTGATGCAGGACATCAACACGCGTGGCACGTTCCTGCTGAGCAAGGCCGCTATCCCGCACCTGCGCGAGGCGGAGAATCCGCATGTCCTCACGCTCTCCCCGCCGTTGAACCTCGCGCCGTACTGGGTGGGGAAGCATCTCGGTTACACGCTGTCGAAGTACGGCATGAGTCTGTGCACCATCGGGCTCGCGGAGGAGCTCGCCGCCGACGGTATCGCCGCCAACTCGTTGTGGCCGCGAACCCTGATCGACACAGCTGCTGTACGCAATGTGGTCGGTGGCGCCGGGCAGGCCCGCAGCCCACAGATCATGGCCGACGCCGCGTACGCCGTCGTCACGCGTGACGCGCGGAAGTGCACCGGCAACCTGTTCATCGACGACGAGGTCCTGTCGGACGAGGGCGTCACCGACCTGTCCGTCTACAGCCCTGCCGGCTTCGAGGGTGATCTCGCGCTCGACATATTCGTCGATCCGGCCTGATTCCGCACTGCTCAGCACATTAACGCGAGGGCGTTCTCGATGCCCTTCTCGAGGACCTCAACGGCGAGCTTCGAGTCGAAGGCGGCGCGGGACAGTTGCAGCGACCCAGGCCTGCTTGGTCGCGTCCGCGCAGCGGTCGATGTCGTCGAGCAGGGCGGCGGAGGGACATCCGACGCCGCGCTGGTCCCGGTGCTCGGGCGACAGATAGTCGCGAACGAGATCCTCGAGTCCCGGGCGGCCGGGCAGCCGGGCAGCCGGGCCGCAGAGTGCCGTACCTCGCCGCCTGCGTGCGTAGCTCCTCCGCGACGACGTTGGCGACATTGGCGACGAGGTCGTCCTTTGATGCCACAGGATCCTCTGACGCCACGGAACTGCCTCGCGCACAGGTCGGTAACGCGGCAGACCACCCAGCCCATACTCACGTCGCGTTTCGAGAGGGCAGCGCCTGCTACATGTTGATCATGTGGCCCGCGAGGCCGTGGACGGCTTCCTTGACCGCCTCGCCGAGGGTGGGGTGGGCGTGGACGTTGCGGGCGACCTCATGGACGGTGAGGTCCCACTGCTGGGCCAGCGTCAGTTCGGGGAGCAGCTCGGTGACGTCCGGGCCGATGAGGTGAGCGCCTATGAGCTCGCCGTACTTGGCGTCACTGATGAGCTTCACGAAGCCGGTCGCATCACCCAGGCCATGAGCCTTGGCGTTCGCGGTGAACGGGAACTGGGCCACCTGGACGTCGAAACCCTGCTCCCTCGCCTGTTCCTCGGTGTAGCCGAAGCTGGCGATCTGCGGCTGGCAGAAGGTGGTGCGCGGGATCATGTCGTAGTCCAGCTCCATGGTCTCCGCGCCTGAGAGCGTCTCAGCGGCGACCACTCCCATCGCCTCGGCGGCGTGCGCGAGCATGAGCTTCGCGGTGACGTCACCGATGGCGTAGATGTGCGGAACGGACGTACGGCAGCGCTCGTCCACATCGATGGCGCCGCGCTCCGTGACCTTGACGCCGGTGTTCTCCAGGCCGTACCCGGTCACGTTCGGGGCGAAGCCGATCGCCTGGAGGACCTTGTCCGCCTCCAGGACCTGGCGGGCACCGTCCTTTCCGGTGACCGTGACGCGGACCTGCTGCCCGGACTCATCGATCGACTCGACACGGGTCGAGGTGAGTACGTCGATGCCCAACTTTCGGTACTGCTGGGCGAGTACGGCGGAAACCTCGGCGTCCTCGAGGGGAGCGACTCGGTCCAGGAACTCCACGATCGTGACCTGCACACCGTAGTTGTGCAGGACGTACGCGAACTCGATGCCGATGGCGCCGGCACCCGCGATGACGATCGACTGCGGGAGGTCCTCCGCGAGGATCTGCTCCTCGTACGTCACCACGCGCGTGCTGCGCTTGGTGCCGGGTAGCAGCTTCGGGGTGGCGCCCGTGGCGATGATGCAGTGGTCGAAGCCTATGGTGCGGGAGTTGCCGTCGTGGTCGGCGACCAGAAGCGTGTGCGGGTCGAGGAAGGTACCGCGGCCACCGACTTCCGTGATCTTGTTCTTCTTCATCAGGTAGTGGACGCCCTTGACCCGGCCGTCCGCGACCTTCCGACTACGGCGGAAGGCCTCCCCGTAGTCGAAGGAGACCTCACCGTCGACCTTGATGCCGAAGGTCTTCGCCTCGCGCGTGAAGACGTGCGCCAGTTCAGCGTTGCGCAGCAGGGCCTTGGTGGGGATGCAGCCCACGTTCAGGCAGACGCCGCCCCAGTACCTCTCCTCGACGACCGCTACGCGCTTGCCCAGTTGGGCGGCCCTGATGGCGGCCACGTACCCACCTGGGCCCGCGCCGAGTACGACGACGTCGAAGTGCTCACCCTGCTCGTCCATGGACCTTCACTTTCCACTGGGACGGTCGACTGCACGTCAGTGGCCGACTCGCTCCCGATCGCACAACCTGTTCATCAACTCAGTCGCGGTGGTTCAACGCCCCGATGCCGTGATCCATGCCCGCGCAGCGATCACCGACGGGCCAACGCCCCGTCGACTTCGTGTACTCCCGCCTCGGCGGCACCGAGCCTGAGGGGGTCGAGCCCGAAGGCCGCGACCGGACCGTGCACACCGGGCTTGAGGACGGCATCCGGCGCCGCCGCATGGACTGCGCCCCACGCCAGGAGGGAGCCCGTCATCTCGTAGGGATCGGGTCCGGTGAGGGCCGTCGTGGCCAGGGGACGACCGTGGCCGTCGCGGGCGACCGCGATCACCAGGGAACGGCCGTCGGTGTCCGGCTCATGATGTGCTCCCGGGAGCCGCCCGGACCACCGCGTCAGAGCAGCCCGCACCTTCGCCGACCTCAGCAAGGGCGCCTGGAGCATGGCGGCGATCTGTACCGGACGCGTCCACCGCCCGAGCCAGCCCATCCCCACCTCGACGCTCTCCAACTGAGGGAAGACCTCAGGCAGGCCGAGATGCTCCGTGCCCGGGACGGTCATGGCCGGGCGTCGCACACCGGCGTAGCGGAAGGTGAGGACACGCTTGGCGGCCCGCTCGTCGACCAGTCGGGAAGAGGCTCCAAGGCGTGGAGAGCGGTAGGCGAACCCGTCCTCGGCCGCCGCGGCGACCAGCGTCTGGCGCGTGCCACCCGTGGTCAGGTCCCAGGAGTCGCGCAGGGTGCTCCGGTAATGCAGCTCACTTCCGCGCCCCGAACGGGTGATGAAGTAGCCGATCTCGACATGGCATGCGCGCTCGCCCGCCTGTTCCAGGGCCAGGGCGCCGGCGAGATTGCCGGGCACGTAGTCGTAGCCGAACGCGGGCACGAGAGTCGCTCCCCGGGTGGCCGCGACGGAGTCCAGCTCAAGGAGGACCCGGCGGGCGAAGGGGCCCTCCCCCGTGGAGTCGAAGTAGCGCGCTCCCGCCCGCGCGGCAGCCGTGACCGTGGCCATGCCCAGCTGCATGAACGGCCCGACCGTGGAGACGACCACATCGCTGGGGCCCAGAAGGCGCGTGAGGTGGGCGGAAGAGGTGAGGTCCACTTCTGCCACCGGCAGTTCCGCCTCGAAGCGGTCGGCCAGGGTCAGCATCTTCGTTCGGCTTCGCCCGACCAAGGTCGGCTTCTCACCTCGAGCGAGCAGTTCCCTGAGAACTCGCCGCCCCGTGTACCCCGTCGCACCCAGCAACAAGATTCTGCGCTTTTCCACGGCTACGTCTGCCTTCCGGAGGGCACTGTCACGACGACCATTGACCGACCACGAGTCATTCATTGACTTCAGGTCATTGAATATACGATGGTCAACATGAGAGGGCCAAACCGACGACAGCTATATGCGGAGCAGACCCGGGCGGACCTGGTGGCGGCCGCGCGCAAACTCTTCGTCGACAACGGGTTCGCGGACACGTCGGTCGAGGCCATCACCGCGGCGGCGCAAGTGAGCAAGGGCACCTTCTACCACCACTTCTCGGACAAGAAGGCGATGTTCGCCGAGCTCTACACGGAGCTGCTCCAACGGGTCGGAGCGCTCGCCGACGCGGCGTCCGAGGCGATCCGTGCGACACCGGGCGAGCCTGCCTTGACCGCCGTGTCGAACCTCACGCACGCCTTCTTGCGGCGGACCATCGACGATCCCCTGCATCGAGAGCTGATGGCCCAGGCGCCCTCGGTGCTGGTGGAGCAGTACCGGCACATCAACGACACGGTGGCCCAGCCGCCGATCGAACGGCTATTGACTGTCCTGGCCGAACGCGGTGACGTGGAACCGGACGTTTCGGTCGCCACCGTCGCCCGGCTGCTGTTGGCCGTCCTGTGCGAGGGCAACCAGATCATCGCCGCCGCGGCGGACCGGGAGGACGCCCTGGCCAGGACGTTCCACACGATCACCCTTTTGATGTCGGGCCTGGCGGCGGACGGCGTCAGCGCGCACGGTTGACGTCGACCAACGCCTGCAACAGCACTCCTCGACGGCACCCGGCCGTGCCGCTACCGTGCCGCCTCGTCCTCGATGTCACGGACCAGGTCGATGGCCCGGCCGAGAGTGGTGAGCCGAGCGTCGAGGGTCTCTCCGGCCGGATAAAAACGTACGGTGTCCACACCGGCGTCGCGCCACACACGCAGCCGTTGGCGCACCATGGCCTCGGTTCCGATCAGAGTGGTCGCCAGGACCATTTCGTCGGTGACCAAGCCGGCCGCGCCGTCCCGGTCCCCAGCCTGCCAACGTGTCCGGACTTCGGCCGCCACCTCGGCCCAACCCTGGCGGCTGTAGGCGTTGTTGTAGAAGTTCGTGGTCGCGGAACCCATGCCGCCGAGGCTGAAGGCCAGTTCCTTCTTGCGTCCGGCCACCATCGCGCTCAGCGCGTCCTCGTCGTCCGCGAAGGCGACCTCGGCACCTTGGCAGATGTCGAGGTCGGCACGGGCGCGACCGGCGGTGGCCAGGCCCTGGTCCAGGTGGTCGAAGTACGCCTCCTTGGCGCCCTCGGGCACGAAACTGGTGCCCAGCCACCCATCGGCGATCTCACCGGTCAGGTGCAGCATCTTCGGCGAGAGAGTGGCGAGGTAGACCGGAATGTCATGCTCGGCACGCATCGACAGACGCATGGGCTTCGCCTCCGCGCCCGGCAGTGGAATCTGGAACTCCTGTCCTGAGTAGGAGACTTTGCCGCCCGCGGCGGCCTCCCGCACGATCTCGACGGTCTCCCGCATCCGCACCAGCGGCCGGGCGAAGGGCACGCCGTGCAGCCCCTCGATCACCTGCGGCCCGGAGGGGCCCAGTCCGAGAAGGAAGCGCCCCTGGGAGATCTGCGACAGTGTGATCGCGGCGCGGGCGATGGCCATCGGCGTGCGGGTGCCGAGTTGGATGATTCCGGATCCGAGGAGCATGCGCTCGGTCTTCGCCGCGAGGTAGCCCAACGGCGAGGGAGCCTCGGAGCCCCACGCCTCCGCCACCCAGCAGATGTCGAGACCGAGCTTCTCCGCCTCGGTGACATAGGCGACGATCTCCCGCCAGTCGCTCCCGGAAGCTTCGATCGTGGTGGAGGTACGCATCAGAGCCTCGCCTCGCCCGCGGGCTGGGCCCTCTCGGCCAGCTTCTTGATCTCTTCGAGGGTGATGGTCATGTTGGCCTCGAACTCCCGCATGCGCACGAAGACGATCTTCTGCTCCTTCTCCGGCATGCGATCGATGGCGAAGGAGAGGCCCGAACGGGCCGGCCCCATCTGCATCCATTCGCTCAGCAGAGTGCCACCGCCCTGCGGCTCCAACGTGAACCGCCAGATCGCCGTTGGGTTCTGCGGGTTCTCGACGCCCCAGGCAAGCAGCCTCGGCGGCTCGTACTCGACGATGTGGGATGTGGTGGTCCACTCCCCGAGTGCCTCGTGCTTGCTCCGGCCGATGAACCGGGCTCCCAGAGCAGGGGCGGTCCTGCCGTCCAGCCATTCGACGTACTGCAGCTCGGAGCTCATACGCGGCATCAACTCGATGTCGGACACGAGCGTCCACACCTGTTCGGGCGGAGCAGCGATCCAGGTGCGGACCTCCACCGTCGGCTTGTCCGCATAGCGCGCGCCTGTCCACTCCATGTTCCTGCAGCCTCCATGCCGATCCGAGAACTCCCATGACCAGACGTGACCAGTAAAGTTGCGTAGATAGACTCACATGTCAAGGGGAAACGCGGCCCCGGCAGAGCCGCTGAGTCAGCCGACGAAACGCTCCCGCACATCCGGCCGTTCGGCCAGATGTGGCGGATAGCCGGGGCCCATCCGAGGACTGGTGTTCTCCGCGGTCATCTGCTCGCCGCAGGAAGAACACACCACCTCGGCATGGGCTTCCTGTCCGCAGACCTCGTGATGCATGACTACCGGCGGGCCCTCTTCACCGGACAGCCAGCGGTCCCCCCACCGGTTCATCACCAGCAGCACACCGTAGAAGTCGCGCCCCTTCTCCGTGAGCACGTAGTCGTACCGAACCGGCTCCGTTTGGTACGGCCGTTTTTCCAGCAGCCCCTCGTCCACCAGCCGGCGCAACCGGTCCGTCAATGTGTTGCGCGCAATCCCCAGTGACACCTGGAACGCGTCGAACCGCCGGATCCCGTAGAACGCCTCACGCAGCACCAACGGCGTCCACCAGTCCCCGAGCAAGTCCATGGTGCGCGCGATCGAACAGGGCCAGTGCGCAAAGGATGTCCGCCTCATGACAGTCAGCATAGGTTCGTCCAGTCGTGAGACCCAGCAGGTGGAGCGGCGACAGTTCCTACACGCGACATCTTGCGCTCATTAAATAACGAAGTTATGTTGCCGCCATGAAACGTGACTTGCTGGGCAGAAAGCTGGTTGTCACCGGAGCGGCACGCGGCATCGGCGAGAAGGTGGCCCGCCTGGCCATCGCCCGAGGCGCTCAGGTGACCTTGATCGGACTCGAGCCCGATCGGCTCCGTGACCTCGCCCGCGATCTGGGCCCCGCCGCATCCTGGCGCGAGGCCGATGTGCGCGACGGCACCGTTCTGCGGTCAGCGATCGACGAGGCTGCGGGGGTCATGGGCGGCATCGATCTCGTCGTCGCCAATGCCGGCGTCGTGGCGTACGGGACCGTGCGACAGACGGACGAGGCGTCGTTCGAGCGGGTCCTGGACATCAATCTGAACGGTGTCTTCCGGACCCTCAAGTACGTGACGCCCCATCTGGAGCGCAGCCGGGGACACGTGCTGGTTGTGGCGTCCGCGCTGTCCTTCATGCCGCTGGCGGCGATGGCCTCCTATGGCGCCAGCAAGGCCGCGGCCGAGCTGCTCGCCCTGACCTATCGCCAGGAGGTGGCGCACCTCGGCGTCACGGTCGGCCTGGTGCACCCCTCCTGGATCGACACGGATCTCGTCCGGGGCGCCGAGGTGGACCTCCCCTCGTTCCAGGGCCTGCGCAACCGGCTTCCCTACCCGGGCAATGTCACCACGAGTGCCGACCGGGCGGCTGCCGCGATCGTCGACGGGCTCGTGCGCCGCCGCAGCCGCGTGTACGTCCCACGCGCGGTCGTCGTGGCCAACTGGGCCAAGGCAGCGCTGAATTCGCCACTGGCCTGGCCATGGGCGAGGCGCTTCGCGGCCCGTGCCGTTCCGTCCCTCGAACGCGAGGTCACGGCGCTGGGGAGGCATGACCAGCTCACGCCGGGCACCGGTACCTCTGCCGCGGAGACCAAGTCGCCCTAGTGACCTGAGTCAGAGATTCGGTGGCAGTAGGCGGCGACTTTGTCGAGGATCTCGTCGGCGGTCTTGGTCCAGGCGAAG
>NZ_RIBZ01000790.1:0-12823 GCF_003721215.1 Streptomyces botrytidirepellens | reverse complement strand
GCCGCGCGGGTGCGCCCGGCCGAGGCGCTGCGCGAGGCGGCGGCGCCGGAGCGGCGGATGCCGCGGTCGCGGCTGCTGACCGGGCTGGCCTTCCTCGTCTTCACCGGGCTGTTCCTGGCGTTCGGCATCTCGATGGGCGGGCTGTCGGGGGCGGGGCTGGCGTTCGGCGGCGTGCTGACGCTGCTGATCGCGGCGGCCGCGCTCGGCCCCGCGCTGGTCCGGCCCCTCACCCCGTTCGTGGGAGCGCTCCTACGGACCTTCTCCCGGCGCACCGGGCAGCTGGCGCTGGCCAACACCACGGCCGCGCCGCGCCAGGTCGCGGCCGCCGCGGTGCCGATCGTGCTGATGGTCGGCTTCGCCGTATCGGCGCTGTTCATGCAGACCACCCAGCAGAACGTGGCGGCCGACTGGGCGGGGCAGCGGCTGACGGCCGGTCATGTGCTGCTGCCGCAGGAGGCGGAGGGGCTGCCGCCGGGCGTCGCCGAGGAGGCGGCGCGGCTGCCGGGCGTGGCCGCGGTCTCCTCGACCAGCACCGCCTGGGTGCGTACATCGGTGCACACCGACGAGGCGGAGAGCGTCACCGCGCGGGCGCTGGGCGCCGACGCCAACGTGACCCGCGCCCTCGACATCCACCTCAAGGACGGCGATCTGCGCGGGCTGACCGCCGGGCGGGCGGTCGCGGTCAGCGTGGAGCAGGCCAAGGAGTACGGCTGGAAGACCGGCGAGCGCATCCGGCTGCGGCTGCCCGACGGCACCCGGCGGGAGCTGACGATCGGCGCCCGCTTCGACCGCTCCCTCGGCTTCGCCGACCTCGTCGTCCCCGCCGCCGTGCTGCGTCCGCACACCCCCGACCCGCTGCTGGACGCCGTCTACCTGATCACCGGGCCGGACCACCGGCCCTCCCTGGACCGGGACCTGGCGCGGCTGACGCAAGCCTGGCCCTCGGCCCGGGCCGCCGACCGCGACCAGGTGAAGGAGGCCGGGGCCGCGGGCGCGGTGGACGAGACCTGGCCGGTCTATCTCTTCAGCGCACTCATCGCCGCCTTCACGGCCCTCGCGCTGGCCAACACGGTCGTCATGGCGACGCTCGTGCGGACCGGGGAGTTCGCGATGCTCCGGCTGATCGGGGCGACCCGGCGGAACGTCCTGGCCCTGGTCGCCTGGGAGAGCGTGGTCGTCGCGGGCTGCGGAGTGCTGCTCGGCGCGGCGGTCGCCGGGATCGTGCTGTCCGCCACCAGCCTGGCGCTGACCGGCGGCGTCCACATCAGCGGCCCGCCCGGATTCCTCCTCGCCGCGGCCGCGGGCGCGGTGGCCCTCGCGCTCGTCTCGGCCCTGGTCCCGGCCTGGCGGATGCTGCGCGAGCGGCCCGCGCGCTGAGCGACACACCCTGACGACGCGATGAACCACCACGGAGAGGAAGGCATCTGATGACGCTGCCGGATCAGACGGCGCGCATGACCACGCGGGGCGCGCTCCCCGCCATGCGGCTGGAGAACGTGACCAGGCGCTACGGCCGGGGGGACGGCACGGTCCACGCGCTGCGCGGCGTCACCGTGGCGCTGCCGCCGGGGTCGTTCACCTCCATCATGGGGCCGTCCGGCTCGGGCAAGTCCACGTTCCTGCGCTGCGCCGCCGGTCTCGACCGCCCCACCTCCGGCGGGGTGTTCCTGGGCGACACCGAGATCAGCAGGCTGCGCGAGCACAAGCTGACGCTGCTGCGGCGGGAGCGGATCGGCTTTGTCTTCCAATCGTTCAACCTGGTGCCGTCGCTGACCGCGAAGGACAACATCCTGCTGCCGTTCCGGCTCGCCGGGAAGCGGCCGGACCGCGACTGGATGCGGGACGTGGTGCACCGCACCGGGCTCACCGAGCGGCTGGGCCACCGGCCCGCCGAGCTGTCCGGCGGCCAGCAGCAGCGGGTGGCCGTCGCCCGCGCCCTGGTCACCCGGCCCGAGGTGGTCTTCGCCGACGAGCCGACCGGCGCCCTGGACCTGTCGTCGGGCCAGGACGTGCTGCGGCTGCTGCGGGACGTGGTCGACGGCACCGGCCAGACCCTGATCATGGTCACCCACGATCCGGGCGCCGCCGCGTACGCGGACCGGGTGCTGTTCCTCGCCGACGGCACCCTGGTCGACGCGATGGAGAACCCGACGCCGCAGCGGGTCGCCGACCGCATGGCCCGGATGGGGGCCTGACGGTGCTGCGCCTCGCTCTCGGCGGAATCCGGCACCACCGGTACGGATTCATCGGCGCGCTGTGCGCCTCGGCCCTGGCCGCGATGCTGCTCGCCGCGTGCGGAGTGCTGATCGAGTCGGGGCTGCGGGCGGTCCCGGAGACGGACCGCTTCGGTGCCACGGCGGCCGTCGTCCGCATGGATCCCGACCTGGTCGTACGGACCGGATCGGGGCAGAACGTCGACCATGAGCACTACCCCCTGGACCAGCCGCCGCGGATGAGCCGGAAGGCCGTCGACGCGGTGCGGGCGGTCGACGGAGTGGGCCGGGTGGTCGCCGACACCCCGTTCTACGCCCAGGCCGTCGGCCCGGAGGGGGTGCCGCTGGCCGGACCGGAGGACGGGCCCGCCCAGGGCCACGCCTGGGAGGCCGCCGCGCTGACCCCGTTCACGCTGCGCTCGGGGCAGGCTCCGGGCGCGGACGACGAGGTCGCGGTGGACGCCTCGGTCGCGGCCCGCGCGCGCCTGAAGGCGGGCGATACCGTACGGGTCGTCACGGACTCGGGGACGCAGCGGTTCCGGGTCTCCGGAGTCGCCGCGCCCGGCGGCCGGGACGGGCTGCCCGACCAGTCGGCGCTGTTCTTCTCCGCGGCCACCGCCGAGCGGCTGTCCCGGTCCGGCGGCGAGGCCGCGGCCCTGGGCGTCTTCCCCGCGAAGGGGGTCGACGCGGACGAGCTGGCCGGGCGGCTGAAGGACAAGCTCGACGAGCCGGGCACCAACGTGCTCACCGGCGACGCACGGGCGGAGGCGGGGGCGCCGGAGACCACACAACAACTGGACGACGCGACGCTGCTGTTCGGGCCGATGGCCGGGTTCGGCGGCTTCCTCGCCGTCTTCGTGCTCGGCGGCACCATCGCCCTCGGCGTCCTCCAGCGCACCCATGAGATCGCGCTGCTGCGGGCGGTCGGGGCGACGCCCTGGCAGGTCCGGCGCGTCGTCACCTGGGAGACGGTGCTGGCCGCGTGTCTCGGGCTGGTGCCCGGGTTCGCGCTCGCGGTGCCGCTGGCCACCGTGGTCCTGGGGACGCTGCGGGACCGCGGCTCGGTGCCGTCCGCGTACGAGCTGGTGGTGGGGCCGGTGCCGTTCCTGATCGCGGCGGCCGCGACCCTGCTGCTCGCCCTGCTCGCCGGGGTCTTCGCCGCCGGACGGGTCGCCCGCATCCGGGCCGCGGACGCGCTCCAGGAGGCGGCCGCGCCGCGCCGGATCATGCCGGTGACCCGGCTGCTGCTGGCCCTGGTGGCGCTCGGCGGCGGGATCGCGCTGTTCCTCGCCACCCAGCACATCGGCGGCGAGGTCGGGGTGGCCTTCCAATACCTGGTCGTGATGCTGCTGATGGGGGCCGCGGTGCTGCTGGGCCCGCTGCTCACCCGGGTGCTGGAGCCGCCGCTGGGCGCCCTGGTGTCCTGGATCGGCGCCACCGGACAGCTCGCGCACGCCAACTCCCGTACCTCGGTGCGCCGGGTGGCGTCGGTGGCGTCGGCGCTGATGCTCACCACGACGATGGCGTGCACGGTGCTGCTGGTCACCGGGTCGCTCAACCGGATCACCGCCGAGCAGACCGACCGCCGCACCCGCGCCGATGTCGTGCTGCTGCCCCGGGACGCGCCGGGACTGCCGCCCGATGTGGTGGCGGCGGCACGCCGGCTGCCGGGCGCGGAGGCGGTGGCGGCGACCCGTTCGACCACTTTCGTGTCGTACGTGCTGGGCACCCCGGACGTCCTGGGCGCGCAGGCGCTGGATCCGGCGGCCGCGGCCAAGGTGCTCGACCTGGGGCTGCGGGAGGGTTCGCTGACGAGCCTCGCGAAGGACGGCACGGTGGCGGTCAGCCGCACCCACGCCAAGGAGCACTCGCTGCACGTGGGCGACCGGCTGCGCGGCTGGCTCGGTGACGGTACGAAGGTGTCGCTGACCGTCGGCGCGGTATTCGACCGGCCGCTGGGGCTGGGCGACGTTCTGCTCTCCGACCGCTATCTCGCCTCCCATATGCATCAGAAACTGGATAACTCGGTGCTGGTGCGGGCGAAATCGGGTGAGGAGAAGCGGCTGCGGGAAGCAGCCGCGGCGCTGGTGCGCGACCATCCGACGGCAAAAGTGACGGATGTCGGGGAATACGCCTCCGCCACCCGCACCGCCCTCGCCCAGAACACCACCGGCACCTATCTCGTGCTGTCCGTGCTGGTGATGTTCACGGCGGTCTCGGTGGTCAACGGACTTCTCATGGGAACGGCCGAGCGGGCACGGGAGTTCGCGCTGCTGCGGCTGCTGGGCGCGAGCCGGGGACAAATCAGCCGCATGCTCTATCTGGAGACCTTCATCGCGGTCCTGATCGGCGCCGCGGTCGGCACGGCCATCGCCTGCGCGGGCCTCGCGGGGGCCAACGGGGCGCTCACCGGATCGATGGAATTCAGCATTCCTCCCGGCGGCTACACCCTGGTGCTCGCCGGAGTCGCGGCACTGGCCCTGGTGTCCACGGCCCTTCCGGCCGCATTGGCCCTGCGCAATCGGGCGGATGGAGTCCTTCCGGCGGCCTGACGCCATTTCACAGCGGACTAGAAAACCAGTTCGCAACCGGCGCCAAAGTTCGATTCAAGGCCGGCGCCGCACCATAGAAAGCGCAACACCCCAATGAGCCGTCGCAGGAGGGGGATTCCTGGTGCACCTCATGGAGATCTTGCGTTACCGACCGGTGCCGGCCTCCGCCGTCTTTTTCGGTATCACCCGAAGGTGCCCGCTGCACTGCAAGCACTGCTCCACCAGTTCCATGCTGGACAGTGAGGAATATCCGGAGCAGATGTTCCGGAAATTCGCGGAATCCTTCACACCGGAAAACCGGCCGGAGTTCGTGCTCATGTCCGGGGGCGAGGCGCTGCTACGGCCCCGTCTGGTACGGGAGATCGCCGAACTGGCACGTGCCGCCGGGTCCCGCTCCCACGTCCTCTCGGGCCTCTACTTCGCGGACCGCGGCCGCATCCCACGGCCGCTCAAGCGGGCCATCGACGCGGTGGACCACTTCTCGGCCAGCCTCGACCGCTTCCACGAGGAGGAGGTCCCCCGGGCCTCGGTCTTCCGGATCCTGCGGGAGCTGCTGGACGAGGGCAAGGACGTCAGCCTCCAGCTGACCGGCCTCGGCCCGGACGATCCGTATCTCGCCGACATCACCGCCGAGGTGCGGCGGGAATTCGACGACCGGGTGCCGATGCTGGTGGCGCCGATCAGCCCGCACGGGCGCGCCGACGCCTGGCTGCTCAAGCGCATGCCACTGCCCAAGTCCACCGTCGACCCCTCGCCCTGCGCGGTCTCCGCCTGGCCGGTGATCGGCTTCAACGGGCAGGTGACGGCGTGCGGCAACCAGGACGTGATGGACGGCAAGGTACCGCTGCCGCCCCATCTGTACCTGGGCCACATCGCCCGCGACGACTGGCCCACCATCAAGCGGCGCGCGCTGGAGAACCCGATGGTGCGGGCGATCCGCGCCGCCGGACCCGAATACCTGATGGACCGCCACGGCACCACCGGCGGCGAGGCCAGCAGCGGCGGCAATGGCGGTAGCCTCGGCGACGGATGCGGCAGCGCCGGATACTGCGAGACCTGCTGGGTGCTCTCCAAGGACACCGCAGTACCCCGGGCCGTCCGGGAGCTGGCCGACCGGCCCGCCACCCGACTGATCGAGCAGCAGACCGAATCCCTGCTGGTGGAGGCCGGACCGCTGGCCTTCGCCCGGCAGTACGGCATCGCCAAGTACGCCGACCTGGTGTCCCTGGGCCACGATCCGTCGCGCAGAACGCCCGCGGGGAGCCTGGCATGAGCCGGCTCGGCCACCGCGAGGTGCTGAGCATCCGGCGCACCCGGGGCGCCTCGGTGCTGCTGTTCATCACCGACCGCTGTCCGGTGGGCTGCGCCCACTGCTCGGTGGACTCCCGCCCGGACAGCCCGCGGATCACCGACCACGCGCTCTTCGCCTCCATCGTCGACCAGCTCGCCGCCCTGCCGGAGTTGCGGATGGTGGGCATCTCCGGGGGCGAACCCTTCGTCGAGCGGCGCGCCCTGGCCCTCGCGGTCAGCCGGCTGGCCGCCGCGGGCAAGCACGTGGTGCTCTACACCAGCGGCTTCTGGGCCCGCAGCGACCACGCCCCGCAGTGGATCCACCGGGTCCTGGAACAGTCGGCCTCCGTCTACCTGAGCACCGACGCCCACCATGTCGCCAGCCAGGGCCCCGAGCGGTTCCGGAACGCGGCGCGGATCATCGCCCGGCACGGGCTGCCGATCGTCGTCCAGGCCATCGACGAGGGCGACACCCTGGACCGCACCCGCGCATCGCTCACCGCGGCGCTCGGCCCGGACTGGGCCGACCACGCCGAACTGGTGCCCACCCACGGCCTTCCGCACGGCCGGGGCGCCGGTCTCTACGCCCAGCCGGTGCGGCACGCGGGGCGCTCCTTCGGGCCGTGCGACGTCGTGGACGCCGCGGTGGTGCGCTACGACGGCCGGGTCACGGCCTGCTGCAACGAGTCCGTGATCATGGGCGCGGGCCCGGCGGCGCTGCGCCGGGACTGCACGGACGGCTCCGATGTGGCGGCCGCCGTCACCGACTTCACGAACGACTCCTTCTTCACCGCGCTCGGGACCGTCGGCCCGGGCCCGCTCACCGGCCTCCCGGGCTTCAGCGACCTGGCCGACCGGCAGTTCTCATCCATCTGCGGACTGTGCTGGACGATGACGAAGCGCAGGTCCGCGGGAGAAAACGACCGGATGCTGGCGGCGATCGCCACCCTGAATTCCTAATCCACGGGTTCATCCACGGGAACATCACGGAAAAGGCGTTCTGATATGACACGGCACAGCCAGGCCCTGCGCGTCAAAACCGGCCTTCTGCTCCCCCAGCTCATGGCGACGACCCGCAGGCTGTGGAATTCCCCGCGACTGAACGAGCTGTATCCCGAATACCTTTGCATGTTGCACAGTTCGATTCGCTCGACGGTGCCGCTGATGGAATGCGCTGTGGCCCGCTGCCGGGAGCTGGCCGATGACGATCCGGTCGCCGCCGCACTCGTACCGTACTTCACCCGGCACATCCGCGAGGAACAGGGCCACGACGAATGGCTCCGGCAGGACCTCGCCGCGATCGGATGCGATCCCGACGAGCCGCTGCGCCGTCTTCCGACCGCTTCCGTGGCCAATCTGGTGGGCGCCCAGTACTACTGGATCCAGCATTACCACCCGGCCTGCCTGCTCGGCCATATCGCGGTCCTGGAGGGAAATCCGCCGTCCGTGGAGCTGGTGCCGGAGCTGATGCGCCGCACCGGATTCCCGCGGACCGGTTTCCGCACCCTGGAGCGCCATGCCGCGCTCGACATCAAGCACCGCGACGAACTGATGCGCACCCTCGACGAGGCGCCGCTCACGCCGGAGCTGGTCACGGCGATCGGGCTCAGCGCTCTCCATTCCATCGACGCCGCCAACAACGCGCTCGCGACGGTGCTCGATGCCCATCCGGCAATGACGACCGCCAACGCCTAGGTCCGAGGAGGGACATGGGGGACGGGAGCGGCAGATCGCCGCCCGAACAAAAAGGCAACGGCGCGACCCGAGAACTTCCCGCACCACTCACCCTACGAAGGAGATTCACCATGTCGTTCGACGCTCTCAAGGAACTGGCCGCCGCGGGGCACAACTTCAAGGGCGCCAACCCGCAGCAGCTGGAGGCCATCTCCTCCCTCAGCCAGGAGGAAGTGACCCTGCTCAACTCCATCAAGCAGCGCCTGGACTCCGCCGAGGACGTCGTCCCGCACGGCGTGGACGCCCCGCTGAGCGGCGCCTTCGTCTGGTAACCAACCGGACACCGTGAGGAAAAGGGCCCAGGCGGTGTACCGCCTGGGCCCTGCGGCCATTGCCCATACCACCCATGACCTCCGTGACGGCCGCCAAAAATTTATAACGGGCACCAAAAAGACGGGGAAGGAAACGCGGGGATATGCAGTTCAGTGTGCTCGGCCCGCTCATCGCCACGACAGCGACGGGATCCGTACCGCTGGGTCCGCACAAACAGCAGCTTCTGCTCGCCGCACTCCTCTGCCGGCCCGACCAGGTCGTCTCCGTGGACCACCTGGTCGACGCCCTGTGGAACGAGGACCCGCCGAAGAGCGCGGCCAAGAACATCCAGGTGTACGTCCACCATCTGCGCCGTACGCTCGCGGCGGCCGACGAGACCGCCCGGGTCGTCCACCAGCGCCCCGGCTACCGGCTGGCCATCGACCCCGAGAAGATCGACACGGTGCGCTTCGAGCACACCGTCGACCTCGCGCGCCGCGCGGCCACCGCGGGCGATCCGGCCCGCGTCGACCGGCTCACCGGCGACGCCATGGCGCTGTGGCGGGGCCGCCCCTTCACCGGTCTCGAGGGCCCGGCCCTGCTGGAGGACGAGGCCGCCCGCCTGGAGGAGCGCCGACTGTCCGCGCTGGAGGTGCTGTTCACGGCGCGGCTGGGCCTGGGGCTCTACCACGAGGTGCTGGAAGAGGTCGAGCCGCTGATCCTGGCCCACCCGTACCGGGAGCAGCTGCGCGCCCAGTACATGCAGGCCCTGCACGGGGTGGGGCGGCAGAGCGACGCGCTCATCGCCTTCGACGACGCGCGCCGCCTCTTCTCCCTCGAACTCGGTCTTGAGCCGGGCACCGTCCTGCGCCGCCTCCAGCAGGACATCCTCGCGGGCACCTCCCCCACCCCCGCGCCGCGCGACTCCCTGTGCGCGACGCCCCCGCAGGCGGCCGCCCCCGCAGGTCGGGACACCGCCGCCGTCCAACTGCCGCCCGGTCTCGCCGACTTCACCGGGCGGCGGCGCGAGCTGGCCGACCTGTTCCCGGACGTCCAGGCCCATACGGCGGAGGCGCCCGCCCCCTGGCAGATCACGTTGATCACCGGCCGCCCGGG
This sequence comes from Streptomyces botrytidirepellens, assembly GCF_003721215.1. Lineage (NCBI taxonomy): Bacteria > Bacillati > Actinomycetota > Actinomycetes > Kitasatosporales > Streptomycetaceae > Streptomyces > Streptomyces botrytidirepellens. The sequence continues at coordinate 3,666 of NZ_RIBZ01000790.1, read as the reverse complement.
GGTGGGCAAGTCCTCGCTCGCGGTGGCGGCCGCGCACGCCGCCGAAGGGGCGTTCCCCGGGGGCCGGTACTACGTGGACCTGATGGATCCGCAGGGCCGCCCCAAGGACGCCTCCCAGGCCCTGGCCGAACTCCTCCAGGAACTCGACCACGCCGCCCCTCCCCTGTGCGAGCTGAGCGAACTCCTGTGGCGCTACCGGGCCCACGCCGACGACGCCGAACCGGCGCTGGTGGTGCTCGACAACGCCACCAGCGCCTCCCAGGTGCGGCCGCTGCTGCCCAACTCGCCCGTCTTCACCACCCTCGTCACCAGCTGCACCCCGCTGGCCGGGCTGGACGGCGCCCACGTCGTGGAACTGGACCCGCTGCCGCCGGAGGACTCCCTGGCCCTGCTGCGGCGCATCGTCGGCGCCCAGCGGGTCGCGGACGAACCCGGGGCCGCCCGGCGCATCGTGGAGGCGTGCGAGGGGCTTCCCCTCGCGCTGCGCATCGCGGGCGGACGGCTGGCCGCGCACCGCCGCTGGCCCATGGCGGGGCTGGCGGACGCGCTGGAGTCGCCGGACCGGCTGGACGAGTTCGCGGTCGGGGACGTCGATCTGCGCAAGCGCCTGATGCGCGGCTACGCGTCCGCCGGGGAGGCGGACTGGTCGGCGGTGCGGCTGCTCGCCCACGAGGGCGAGTTCTCCTTCCGGGAGGCGCTGCACCGGCTCGGCGCGGGCCCCACCGAGGCCCGGCGGGTGCTGGGCAGACTGCTCGACGCCCAGCTGATCGGCTTCGCCCCCGACCCCGGCCCGGACGGCCACTGCCGGTTCCGGCTCCCCCGCCTGGTGCTCGACCTGGCCCGCGACCAGATGCGGGCCGACGTGGAGCTGCTGGGTCTTTAATTCACCCCTTTTGCGGCGGTTCGCCTCCGGGGCGCCTCAGCCGGTGTCGACGGTCGACCGTGCTCGACTCCTCGTTCCTCGGAGTCTCCGCGCGCTCTCCCTTTCGACACCGGCGCGCCCCTTCGGCTCTCTCGCCGGAAGAACGGGGTTGCCCGAGCACAACGGGCGCCCTAGGTCACCCCTCCCCGCTCAGCAGCTCCTCCAGCGCCCCGACCAGCCGCCGCCCGGCCTCGCGACGTTCGCCGCGCAGCGCGGCGAGCGCCCGTACGAGCCCCTCCGCGCCCAGACTGTCCGCGCCGGGCCCGCCCTCCGACGGGTGGGTCCGGCGGCCGTGGCGTACGAGCCGCAGCGCCACCGACGCCTGGGCGCTGAAGAGCGCCAGCAGGTCCATGGCCGCCAGGGTGGTCCGTACCTCCCGGCTGCGGTCGAGGACTTCGAGGACGCCCAGCACCTCGTCCCCGTGCAGCAGCGGCGCGGCCATCAGCGCCCGCGGGACGTAGTCGGTGGACTCGGCGAGGTCACGGGCGAAGCGCTCGTCCTCGTCCACGTCGTCGACCTCGATGGGCTGACGGGACTGGAGCACCCAGCCCGCCACGCCGCGCCACGCCGGGAAGCGGCGGCCGACGAGATCGCCCTCCCCCTTGCCGGAGACGGCCTCGAAGACCAGGGCGCCGTCCCCCTCGTCCAGCAGGAAGATGGAGCTGGCCTGGGCGTCGAAGATCGCCCGCGCGGTCTCCACCACGGACTGGAGCAGCAGCCGGTGTTCGGCCTCGGGCTCGTACGCGGTCATCTAGGCCCTCCTGACGTTGGCCGAGGCGAGGAAGAGCGCCTGCTTGACCTGGAACGGCGTCATGTCCGGGTGCTTGCCGAGGATCCGGGCGCACATCCCGGCCACGTGCGGGGTCGCGAAGCTGTTGCCGGTGCAGCGGCGGGTGGTGCCGCCGGGCCAGGCGGCGGGGACGCGGACGCCGCGGGCGAAGAACTCCACCGGTGGGGCGGGGTTGTAGAGCAGCAGATCGGGGCGGTCCTCCTCGTGGCTGCCCACGGAGATCACCGAGGAGAACCGCCACGGGAAGCTCTCCACCGGCATGTTGTGCGCGGAGGCGACGAGCAGGCTGCGGCCGAAGTAGGCGCGGTCGGCGATCTCGTGCAGGGCCTGGGCGAACTCCCGGCGGGTCGTGGACAGGCTCATGTTGATCACGTCGTAGCCCTGGTCGACCGCCCAGCGCACGCCCTCGATCAGCGCGTCCCCGCTGCCCCGGTAGCCGGAGCGGAGCACCTGCACGCTGTGCAGTTCGCACTCCGGGGCCATCATCCGGATGATCGACGCGCAGGCGGTGCCGTGTCCGCAGGAGTCGCCACCGGCGTCTGCCACGACCTCCACCCCGCCGCCGACCGCGTCGCGGACCGTGTGCGAGGACGCGACGGGGCCCACCGAGGGATGGCCGACGTCCACCCCGCTGTCCAGGACGCACACGCGCACGCCCCGGCCGTCGCCGCCGCCCCAGGCCCAGTCGGCGCCGCCCGCGCCCGCCCAGTCGGTGCGGATCTCGATCTCGGCGCGGTCGCGGCCGAGGAGGCTCCAGGTGAGCCGTGCGCCGATGGTCGTCATGTGCCCCTACCCCCGCGGGTGCCCGGGCCTCCGAGCGGGCCCGTGTCCCCGAGCGCGGCGGCGAACACCGAGGCCCGTTCCGCCCCGACCAGATGGCCCTTGGCGGTGAAGCGACGCCGCGCCTCACCGGCCGCCGCCACCGCCTCGCGCTCCCGGCCGAGCGCGGCGAGGGCCTTGGCCCGGTCGAACGCCGCACCGGCCAGGCACACCGGCGCATCGGTCCTGCGGGCCGCGTCGAGGGCCCGGTCGAGGTGGTGGGCGGCGGTGGCCGCGTCGCCGTCCGCCGCGGCCAGCCGGGCGCGGATGCCGTGGACGTCGGCGGCGGCCGCGGGCAGGGCGTCGAGGTCGGTGTCGAGCAGCCCGCCGACCAGCCGCGCCACCTCGTCCTCGGCGCCGCCGCGGGAGAGCAGCACCCGGGCCAGATCACGGGTCGCGGTGGCGTGCAACTGCCCGTCGCCCAGCCGCTCCAGCTCGGTGCGGGCGGCGCGCAGCAGCCGTATCGCGTCGTCCCAGCACCCCGCCGACTCCTCCACGGTGGCCTGGAAGAGGTGGACGGCCGGTACGGCGAAGAGGTGGCCGAGGTCGCTGAGGGTGCGTACGGCGTCGGCGAGCAGCCGCCGCGCCTCGGCGTGGTCACCGCGCATCGCCAGCAGGGCGGCCATCGGACAGGACACCGTGGCCCGCGCCATCCGGCGCCCGGCGAGCAGGTCGTCCAGGAACTCCCCGCAACGGCTCAGCGCCACGGGCGCCGGTTCCGGGCCGAGCCACAGGGAGACGGCGAGCGCGCCCAGGATCCCGGCGCGCTCCAGACCGGCCCCGGCGCGGACCGATTCGTGCAGGGCGCGGGTCAGATGGCGGGCGGCCTCACCGTGCCGGCTGCGGCTCTGCCGCTCCTGGCCGATGGCCAGCCAGGCGCGGGCCAGGCCGAGCGCGTCGTCGGATCCGGTGAAGACGGCGACCGCGTCGCGGGCCGCGTCGAGGACGGTACCGAAGCCGTCCGCGCCCGGTTCGAGGTACGCGAGCTGGAGCCGGACCCGGGCCTCGACGCCCCGGTCGCCCGCGGCACGCGCGTCGGTGAGCAGCTGCCGCAGCGCGCCGACCGCCTCGGCCGCGTCCCCGGCGGCCAGCCGCGCCTCGGCGAGGGCGGTCCGTACGGCGAGCCCGGCGTGGG
>NZ_RIBZ01000791.1:0-12712 GCF_003721215.1 Streptomyces botrytidirepellens | reverse complement strand
GGCACCCGGCGGCCCTCGGCGACCAGGCCGGTCAGCGTGCGCGGCGGCCGGGCCTCGGCCTCGCGCGCCGCGGCCTCCAGCGCACCGCGGCCGACGAAGTCGCCGGGCTTGGCGAACTTCACCACCCGGCCGAGCCCCGCGTCGAAGGGGGTCGTGTCGGTGCTCAGCTCGTGCCCGTACAGCGGCATCCCCGCCTCCAGCCGCAGCGTGTCCCGGCAGGACAGCCCGCACGGCACCAGGCCCACCGGGGCGCCCGCCTCGGTCAGCGCCTGCCACACCCGCTCGGCGTCGTCCGGCGCGACGAACAGCTCGAAGCCGTCCTCGCCGGTGTAGCCGGTGCGGGCGATCAGGGCGGGCACGCCCGCGACGGTGCCCGGCAGCCCCGCGTAGTACTTCAGCCCGTCCAGGTCGGCGTCCGTCAGGCCCTTCAGGATCCCGGGGGACTGCGGCCCCTGGACGGCGAGCAGCGCGTACGCGTCGCGGTCGTCCCGTACGGCGGCGTCGAAGCCGGTGGCGCGCTCGGTCAGCGCGTCCAGCACCACCTGGGCGTTCGAGGCGTTGGCCACGACCAGGAACTCCTGCTCGGCGAGCCGGTAGACGATCAGGTCGTCGAGGATGCCGCCCTCGCTGTCGCAGATCATGGTGTAGCGGGCGCGGCCCACGGCGAGCGCCGAGAGATGGCCGACCAGGGCGTGATCGAGGGCGCCGGCGGCCTGCGGCCCGGTGAGAGCGATCTCACCCATGTGGGAGAGGTCGAAGAGCCCGGCGCGGGTGCGCACCGCGGTGTGCTCGTCGCGCTCGCTCCCGTACCGCAGCGGCATGTCCCAGCCCGCGAAGTCGGTCATGGTGGCGCCGAGCGCCCGGTGGACCGCGTCCAGCGCGGTGCGGCGGGGCGTGGGCGGGGCGTCGGTCATGGTGCGGCTCCCAGGGTCATGGTCACGGCGATGACGTGCGGTGGGGCGGATGGGACGACAAGGACGGCACAGCGTCCTCCCCATCTGTCATCGGAACCTGAGAGGTTCGCCGTGACCATTCCCGCGCGGCGGGACTGGCCGGGCTTGCACCTTGGGTGGGGCCACAGACAGCGTGGCCCGCTTTTCAGATCTGCCTCATCCGTGCGGTATCGGGGCCTGAGAGATTCAAGGGAGGGCTTGCTCCTTCGGCGCCTCGGAAGATTCGGCGGAGCCGGTGACCGAGGACTCTCCCGCGCGGATTCAAGCGGCCGGTATGCAGTTGGCGTATGCGGTTGGCGCGGACATCATCGCACGTCCGCTCCGGAAGGGAACCCCCACTCTGTGAGCGGGGTCGCGCCGGGGCCTCCTTGATGGCCATTACCTTTTCTTGACACTCTCGGGGTACGGAGCCGCTTGACCGACCTTGGAGGACGATCACGGTGCACGGGCAGGGAACATACGCGACAACCCGAGGACCCCTGCCCGCGCGGCAGGAGCGGACGCCGCAGGAGTGGACGGCGTCGGGCGGCACGGTCAGACCGGATCGCCACGCGGCCGTCCACGATCTGCGCGGCGGGGTGGGGGCGGAGCTGCGCTATCCGGCGCGTGACCTGATCATCGCCTCGGGGCTGCCCGGCAGCGGCAAGTCGACCCTGATCAGCCGGGTCGTCCCCGGGTGCGACCCGGGCGGCAGGCCCGTGGTGCGGGTGGACTCGCAGAACACCCGGGAGACCTGGGAAAGACGCATGCCCCGCTGGCTGCCGTACGCCGTCTACCGGCCGCTCGTCCGCTGCGCCCACTACGTGGGGCTGCACCGGGCGGTCCGCTCGGGCGCCAGCGTCGTCGTCCATGACTGCGGCTCGCAGCCCTGGGTGCGCCGCTGGCTGGCCCGGGACGCCCGGCGCACCGGCCGCGGGCTGCATCTGGTGCTGCTGGACGTGGACCCCGCGGTCGCCCTGGAGGGCCAGGCCGCCCGCGGCCGGGGGGTCTCCGGCTTCGCCTTCGGGCGGCACCGGCGGGCGATGGGCCGGCTGGTGACGCGGGTGGAGGGCGGGCTGCCGCCCGAAGGCTGCGCCTCCGCCGTTCTGCTGGACCGGGCAACCGCGAGCCGGTTGCGGGGCATCTCCTTCGAGTGACATGCGAGTCGGGCACCAGTAGGAAACGAGCCACCGAAAGGTGACCGAACGTAACGGCACCTTTCGGTGGCGCGCCCTCGGTGCCACCCCCGCGCGCTCCCGATGTGCCCCCGGCGTGCCCGCGGCGTACCCGCGGCGTGAGGAAGTGCTGTGGAGATGCCCGGGCGGCCCATGGCCTTTCGCCGCGCAGCCGTTAGGGTGCTGGTGCAGGTCGGACGAGATGGCGGTTGGACGAAGATGAGTATCCCGGAGCACCAGGGCATAACCCCCGCTCACGGAGGATTTCCCGACGGCGCTTATCCCGCGTTTCCCGGCAATGAGCTGGAAGAGGTGCTCGCCGCCTCGATCGGGGTCGCGGGTGCCGGAGCGCGGATCGTCGAGACGCTCGCCCGCAGCCATGTCTGGATCCCGCTGCCGAACGGCGGCGGCCCCGACAGCCGCAGCCTCGACCTGCCCACGGTGGAGCTCGAGGGCCAGGCGTTCGTGCCGGTCTTCAGCTCCGAGCAGCAGTTCCTCCAGATCGTCGGCGCCCACATGTCGTTCACGGTCGCCCCGGCCGTCGAGTTCGCCCGCGGGCTGCCGCCGCAGCTCGGCATCGTGGTGAACCCGGACGGGCCGGTCGGCGTCCCGCTGCCGCCGTCCGCGGTCGAGGAACTGTGCAAGGCCGGGCGCAGCGCGCTGGACGGCCCCGCGCGCGGGGGCCGGGTGCGGCTGTTCGAGCCCGACTGGCAGGAGGAGCCGGTCGACTTCCTGGCCGCCGCCGGGATCGAGTTCGCGAGGGAGCCCGGGGTACGCACCGCGCGGCGCGCCCTGGCCAGCGTCGAGGGCGATCAGCCTGCGCTCTTCGTCGGTGTCCAGCTGGACGCGCCGGGCCCCGAGGGGCAGGCCCTCGCGGTGGAGGCGCTCGGCCGGGCGCTGGGCGCGGTGCCGGTGCCGTGGACCGTTCAGCTCGTCGCGCTGGACGTCGCGCAGGGTGATCCCGTGGCCACCTGGATGCTGGAGCGCGTACGGCCGTTCTACGACCGTGACCTGTGACGCACTCCGGGGACGGCCACGGGGGCCCGTAAGCTGGTTGGATGACCAGGCGGGGCGGCGCGCGTCCCGGTGAGTGCGGGCAAGGCCGAGAGAGGGGCGGACCCAGGTGAGCGCGGGCGCGGATTGGGGGGCGGCTGCCGGGCAGGTCGAGCGGATGCTGGAGCAGGTCGCTCCCGGCCGGTACGACGCCTACGAGGCGCTGCTGCGCGCCCTCTCCGAGGGTCAGGTCTGGATGCTGCTGTGGCACGGCGCGCCCGGCGATCCCGACGCCCAGTACGGCAACATGGACATGGACGGCCACGGTTACGCACCGTGTGTGACCTCCGCTCAGGAACTCGCCGCCAGTGGCTGGAACCGTGCGCATGAGGTGGTGGACGCGCGCCGGATCGCCGACTCCCTCTACCGCGACCACTACGGCCTGTGGCTCAACCCGCACGCTCCCGGCGGCGGCGTCGGCATCCCCTGGCTCGACCTGCGGCGGATCGCGGGCGGGCTGGACCGGCTGCCCGCCGGTCCGCTGCGGGTGACCGATCCGGTCATCGAAATCCCGCAGTTCTACGCCCTGTTGGGGCAGAACGCGCATCGCACCGTCGCGGTGCGCTCACTGCGCCGGGCCTGGGTGCAGCCCGCGCTGGGCGCCCCGTATCTGGCCATCGGGCTCGATCTGTACGACAACGGCCAGCAGGCCGTGGAGTCGGTGCGGCTGATGATGCAGCAGTCCGTCGGCGTGGTGCCGGAGGGGCTGCCGGTCTCCACGGTCGAGCTGTCGGACGAGCACGACCCGGTGGCGATGTGGATGCGGGCCCACGCCCGGCCGTTCTTCGACCGCGACGCCTACAACGCCGCGCCCGCGCCGCCGCCCCCGTCGTACGGGTACGGCTATCCGCCGCCCCGGCACGCGTACTGAGCCGACTTCAAAACGCCCCACCGCGAACTTTCCGCGGTGGGGCGTTTGTTACTGATGCGTTCACGGGTCACAACTGTCCGTATACCGGAACCGCTTACTGCACATCACGGTTAGGCATCCATTGCCCGTGGGTACTGGCGGGTGATCACAAACGCGATGAAGACTCCCGCTCCAAGGGGCGCGGTTCCGTAAAACGACCCCTTTCGCTCACCTTGTGAACTTAAGCCGCCACAGCGGCGAGTCGTGGGCCGGTCACCACCGGTCGAGAGGGGTCCCCACCACGATGACGGCACCATTGCACGGCACGAGCACCGACGCAGAGCCGGTCGCGACTGCCGATGTGGCGGCGAATGTGGTCAAGGCGTCGGTCGAGGGAAGATCGCTGCGACAGATTGCCTGGAGACGCCTCAAACGCGACAAGTTGGCGCTTGCGGGTGGCGGCGTGGTGGTCTTTCTCGTGCTAGTGGCGATCTTCGCGCCGCTGATCGTGAGCCTGCTGGGCCACCCGCCCAACGAGTTCCACCAGGAGGAGATCGACCCCCTCTTCGGCACCCCCAAGGGCGGCCTGGGCGGCATCAGTTCGGACTTCCTCTTCGGTGTCGAGCCCTCCAACGGCCGCGACGTGTTCAGCCGCGTCGTCTACGGCGCGCGGATCTCGCTGCTGGTGGCCTTCCTCGCGGCGCTGGTCGCCGTCGTCCTCGGCACTGTTTTCGGCATCATCGCCGGATATTTCGGTGGCTGGGTGGACTCGGTGATCAGCCGGGTGATGGACATGCTGCTGGCCTTCCCGCAGCTGCTGTTCATCATCTCCCTGGTCTCGGTGCTCCCCAACGACCTGCTGGGCCTCACCGGCAGCGGGGTGCGCATCGCGGTACTGGTCTCGGTCATCGGCTTCTTCGGCTGGCCGTACGTCGGCCGCATCGTGCGCGGCCAGACGCTGTCGCTGCGCGAGAAGGAGTACGTGGAGGCCGCGCGCAGCCTCGGCGCCGGCCGCCGCTACATCCTCTTCCGGGAGCTGCTGCCCAACCTGGTGGCGCCGATCACCGTCTACGCGACGCTGATGATCCCCACCAACATCCTCACCGAGGCGGCCCTCAGCTTCCTGGGGGCGGGCGTGAAACCGCCGACCGCGTCCTGGGGGCAGATGCTCTCCAAGGCGGTGAACACCTACGAGGACGATCCCATGTTCATGATCATCCCGGGTGCGGCGATCTTCATCACCGTGCTGGCCTTCAACCTGTTCGGCGACGGCGTCCGCGACGCCCTCGATCCCAAGGGCACCCGATGAGGCGCCCCGGCCGCGGATGTCAGGCGGCTCCCCGAAGCTTTCCCCGCGCCATGCCACGTACCGCTATCCCGGAGGTTGCAGGAACCATGAAACCCCTACGTTCGTCGAGAAGCAGGCGGATCGTCGGCGCGACGGCTGTCGTCTGCGCCCTGCTGGCCACCGCGGCGTGCGGCGGCGGCAGCGACGACAAATCCTCCGGTGCCGGATTCAACGCGGGGGCGAAGGGCGTCGCCAACAAGTCCGCCAAGAAGGGCGGCACCCTGAAGTTCATCAACAAGCAGAACTTCGACTCGCTCGACCCGCAGCGCCAGTACTACGGCTTCGCATGGGACTTCGCCCGGTTCTACTCGCGTCAACTCATCACGTTCGCGCCGAAGCCGGGCGAGGCGTCCAACGAGCTGGTTCCCGACCTGGCGACCTCCACCGGCAAGGTCGGCGACGGCGGCAAGACGTACACCTACACCCTGCGCGACGGGGTCGCCTGGGAGGACGGCTCGCCGATCACCTCCAAGGACGTCAAGTACGGCATCGAGCGCATCTGGGCCAAGGACGTGATCTCCGGCGGCCCCGACTATCTGCGCCAGGCCCTCGACCCCAAGGGCGAGTACCCGGGCCCGTACAAGGACAAGTCCAAGGACAAGCTCGGGCTGAAGGCGATCGAGACGCCGGACGACAAGACCATCACCTTCCGTCTCGACAAGCCCAACGGTGACTTCGAGCAGATGCTCGCGATGCCGACCGGCTCCCCGGTGAAGCGCGAGAAGGACACCGGCGCCCAGTACACCAACCGGCCGTTCTCCTCCGGCCCGTACAAGGTCTCGTCGTACACCCCGGGCAAGAGCCTGGCCCTGGTGCGCAACGACAAGTGGAAGAAGTCGACCGACCCGATCCGCGCCGCCCTGCCGGACCAGGTCACGGTCACCTTCAACTCCAACCTCGAAGCCATCGACAAGCTGCTGATCAAGGGCGACTACGACGTCTTCCTCAGCGCCACCGGCATGGGCCAGTCCGGCCGCGCCGCCGCGCTCAAGGAGCACAAGGGCAACGTCGACAACATGGAGACGAACTTCGTCCGGTACGTCGACCTCGCCACCAAGGTGAAGCCGTTCGACAACATCCACTGCCGCAAGGCGGTCTTCTACGCGACCGACTACACCCAGCTCCAGACCACCCGCGGCGGCCCGCAGGCCGGTGGTGACATCGCCACCAACATGCTCCCCAAGAGCGTCAAGGGCTCGGACGACTACGACCCGTACGGCATCATGAAGCGCAAGGGCAAGCCGGCCAAGGCCAAGGCCAAGGCCGAGCTGAAGCAGTGCGGCAAGCCGAACGGCTTCTCCGCCAAGATCGTCTCCCGCAACGACCAGCCGAACGAGACGGCGGCCGCCGAGGCGCTCCAGGAGTCGCTGGGCAAGGTCGGCATCAAGCTCGACATCAACGAGATCGAGGGCGGCTCGTCCGCGAGCATCACCGGCTCCCCGTCCGTGATGCACAAGCGCGGCTACGGCCTCAACATGACCGGCTGGGGCCCAGACTTCCCGACCGGCCAGGGCTTCTCGCGTCCGCTGTTCGACGGCCGCTTCATCCAGCAGACCGGTAACTACAACGTCTCCGAGACCAACGACAGCGCGATCAACAAGGACTTCGACAACGCGCTCAAGGAGACCGACCCGGCCAAGGCCGGCCAGATCTACGCGGACATGAACCACAAGGTCGCCGACCTGGCCGTGGCCATGCCGTTCCTCTACGAGAAGAACATCACCTGGCGCAGCTCCCGGCTGACCAACGCCTACTCGTCCTCGGCCTACAACGGCCGGTACGACTACGTGTCCCTCGGGGTCAAGTGACGGTCGGCCGTCGGCCACCCCACCCCCACCGTCGCTTCATCCGATAGGCCCGAAGGGCAGGTGATGGCCACGCGTGGTGGTGCCGGAACCCCGCACCCCGGGGTTCCGGCACCACCACCGGGCCGCGCACAGTGCTTGCTTACGTCATCCGGCGCTTGTTCGCCGTCGTCATGATGCTGCTGGTCGTCACCCTGACGACCTTCGCCATCTTCTTCGTGATCCCGAAGTGGGCCGGTTCCGACCCCGCGCTGCTCTTCGTCGGCAAACAGGCCGACCCGGCGGCCATCGAGGGCATCAGGACGAAGCTGGGGCTCAGCGATCCGCTCCTGGTGCAGTTCTGGCACTTCGTCGAGGGGCTGTTCGTCGGCCGCGACTACGCCAACGGCTCCGACGTCACCCACTGCCCCCAGCCCTGCTTCGGCTACTCCTTCCGTACCGAACAGGCGGTGTGGCCGCAGCTGACGGACGCCATGCCGGTCACCCTCTCGCTCGCCGCGGGTGCGTGTGTGCTGTGGCTGGTCGGCGGCATCGCCACCGGTGTCGTCTCCGCGCTGCGCCGGGGCACCCTGTGGGACCGCTCGGCGATGACCGCCGCGCTCGCCGGTGTCTCGCTGCCGATCTACTTCACCGGTCTGCTCTCGCTGGCGATCTTCAGTTACCAGCTGAAGTGGGTCGACGTGGACTACAAGGGGCTCGGCGACGACCCCGCCAAGTGGTTCGAGAGCCTGATCCTGCCGTGGATCACGCTCGCCTTCCTCTACGCCGCCATGTACGCCCGGCTCACCCGCGCCACCATGCTGGAGATCATGGGCGAGGACTACATCCGCACCGCCCGCGCCAAGGGGCTGCGGGAGCGGACGGTCATCGGGCGGCACGCGATGCGCTCCACCTGGACCCCCATCCTCACCCTGCTCGGCCTGGACCTGGGCGCCCTGCTCGGCGGCGCGGTGCTCACCGAGAGCACGTACAACCTGCCCGGCCTCGGACGGCTCGCGGTGAACGCGATCAGCGACAAGGACCTGCCACTCATCCTGGGCGTCACCCTGATCGCCGCGTTGTGCATCGTGGTCGCCAACCTCGTCGTGGACCTTCTGTACGCCGTCATCGACCCACGAGTGAGGCTCGGATGACCGACATCGACAAGCCCGCCACCGCCGCCGTGGGGGAGGTGGCCGCGGCCGGTTCGCCCGCCCCGACGGCCTTCCTCGAAGTGCGCGACCTGCGGGTCCACTTCCCGACCGACGACGGCCTGGTGAAGTCCGTGGACGGGCTCAGCTTCCGGCTGGAGAAGGGCAAGACCCTCGGCATCGTCGGCGAGTCCGGCTCCGGCAAGTCCGTCACCTCGCTCGGCATCATGGGGCTGCACACCGCCGGGCAGTACGGCCGCCGCAAGGCCAGGATCTCCGGGGAGATCTGGCTGAACGGGCAGGAGCTGCTGGGCGCCGACCCCGACGAGGTGCGCAAGCTGCGCGGCCGCGAGATGTCGATGATCTTCCAGGACCCGCTGTCGGCGCTGCATCCGTACTACACGATCGGCCGCCAGATCACCGAGGCGTACCAGGTCCACCACGAGGTCGCCAAGGACGTCGCCCGCAAGCGGGCGGTCGAGATGCTCGACCGGGTGGGCATCCCGCAGCCGGACAAGCGGGTGGACAGCTATCCCCACGAGTTCTCCGGCGGTATGCGCCAGCGCGCGATGATCGCGATGTCGCTGGTCAACAACCCCGAGCTGCTGATCGCCGACGAGCCGACCACCGCCCTCGACGTCACCGTGCAGGCGCAGATCCTCGACCTCATCCGGGACCTCCAGAAGGAGTTCGGCTCGGCGGTCATCGTCATCACCCACGACCTCGGCGTGGTCGCCGAACTCGCGGACGACCTGCTGGTGATGTACGCGGGCCGGTGCGTCGAGCGCGGACCCGCCGAGAAGGTGTTCTACGAGCCCCAGCACCCGTACACCTGGGGGCTGCTCGGTTCGATGCCCCGCATCGACCGCGACCAGACCGACCGGCTGATCCCGGTCAAGGGCTCCCCGCCCAGCCTGATCAACGTGCCGTCCGGCTGCGCCTTCCACCCGCGCTGCCCGTACGCCGACGTCCCCGAGGGCGGCATCACCCGCACCGAGCGGCCGGAGCTGCGCGTAGTTCCGGGCGCGGCCGGGCACTTCTCCGCCTGTCATATGGCGCAGGAGGACCGTACGCGGATCTGGACCGAAGAGATTGCGCCGAAGCTGTGACGGAATCCAAGGGCCCTCAGGCCACGAAGGACACGAAGGATCCGAAGATGACGGTCCCGGAGCAGGCGACCACCACGCCCGAGCCCCTGCTCACGGTGTCCGGCCTGGTCAAGCACTTCCCCATCAAGAAGGGGCTGTTGCAGCGGCAGACCGGCGCGGTGCAGGCGGTCGACGGCCTCGACTTCGACGTGCGCCCGGGGGAGACCCTGGGCGTGGTCGGCGAGTCGGGCTGCGGCAAGTCCACCATGGGACGGCTGATCACCCGGCTGCTCGAACCCACCTCCGGGAAGATCGAGTTCGAGGGCAAGGACATCACGCACCTGGGCACCGCCGCGATGCGCCCGATGCGCCGCGACGTCCAGATGATCTTCCAGGATCCGTACTCCTCGCTGAACCCCCGGCATACGGTCGGCGCCATCGTCGGCGCCCCCTTCCGGCTCCAGGGCGTCACGCCGGAGGGCGGCATCAAGGCGGAGGTGCAGCGGCTGCTGGCGCTGGTCGGCCTCAACCCCGAGCACTACAACCGCTATCCGCACGAGTTCTCCGGCGGCCAGCGGCAGCGCATCGGCATCGCCCGGGCGCTCGCCCTCAAGCCCAAGCTGGTCGTGGCCGACGAGCCGGTCTCCGCGCTGGACGTCTCCATCCAGGCCCAGGTGGTCAACCTGCTGGACGACCTCCAGGACGAGCTGGGGCTGACGTACGTGATCATCGCCCATGACCTGTCCGTCATCCGGCACGTCTCGGACCGGATCGCGGTGATGTACCTCGGGAAGATCGTCGAGCTGGCCGACCGCCGGGCCCTGTACGAGACCCCCATGCACCCGTACACCACGGCGCTGCTCTCCGCGGTACCGGTGCCGGACCCCCGGCGGCGCGCCCGGCGCGAGCGGATCCTGCTCAAGGGCGATGTGCCCTCGCCGATCTCGCCGCCGTCCGGCTGCCGCTTCCACACCCGGTGCTGGAAGGCGACCGAGGTGTGCAAGCGGGAGGAACCGCCGTTGGTGGCCCTCGCCACCGGCCACCAGGTGGCCTGCCACCACCCGGAGAACGCCCCGGGCCACGCACCCGGTCAGGTCGCCGGACCGGTGCGGAGCGCGACGAAGAAGACCGAGAGCTGAGACGGGGCGGGCGCGGCGGCCCCGTCGTTTAACAATGTCGGGTGCTCATCGAACTGGTCACCCCGTCCGTCCAGCACGCGTTCGAGGTCGTCGGGATCTTCGTCTTCGCGATCTCGGGCGCGCTGCTCGCGGTGCGCAAGAACTTCGATGTCTTCGGCATGGCGGTGCTCGCCGAGGCCACCGCGCTGGGCGGCGGGGTGTTCCGGGACCTGGTGATCGGTGCGGTGCCGCCCGCCGCGTTCGTCGACCTCTCCTACTTCTTCACCCCGCTCGTCGCCACCGTGCTCGTCTTCTTCCTGCATCCGCAGGTCGAGCGGATCACGGCGGCGGTGGGCGTCTTCGACGCGGCGGGGCTCGGGCTGTTCTGCGTCGAGGGCACCGTGAAGGCGTATCAGCACGGACTCGGCCTCACCTCCTCCGTCACCCTCGGCATGGCGACCGCGGTCGGCGGCGGTGTGCTGCGCGACGTCCTCGCCCATGAGGTGCCCTCGCTGCTGCGCTGGGACCGGGACCTGTACGCCGTCCCCGCCATCGTGGGCGCGTCCATAGCGGCGCTGCTCCTCCACTTCGACGCGCTGTCCGGGGCCACCAGCGCGCTCGCGGCCGTGGTGGCGTTCACCGTCCGGCTGCTGGCGATGCGGTACGGATGGCGGGCGCCGCGGGCGTGGAACCGGCGCAGCACGGCGACGGAGGAGATCTGAGCCGTGTATTCCATTGCGGCTATATACCCCACGAGCTATATTCAGGCTCATGCCCATACCGTTCGACGTGCTCGCGGAGCCGAGCAGACGGCAGATCCTGGACCTCCTCCTGGAGCGCCCCCGCCTGGTCGGCGAGCTGACCGACCGGCTCGGGCTGACCCAGCCCGGCACCTCCAAGCACCTGCGGGTGCTGCGCGAGGCCGGGTTGGTGCGGGTGCGCCGGGACGCCCAGCGGCGGTGGTACGAGCTGTGCCCCGAACCGCTGGCCGAGATCGACGCCTGGCTCGCCCCGTACCGGCGGCTGTGGACCGACCGCCTCGACGCGCTCGAACGGCACCTCGACACCATGCCCGACGTCCCTGACGGATCTGACGGAGAAGCGCCATGAAGGACACCCTCAGCCAGACCGGCGGCGGCCGCTCCGCCCTGCGCCTGGAGCGGCGGATCGCCCACGCCCCGGAGAAGGTCTGGCAGGCCCTGACCGACCCGGCCGAGCTCGCCCACTGGTTCCCCTCCGAGGTCCGGGTGGACCTCAAGGTCGGCGGCCGGATGGGCTTCGTCTTCCCCGGCCGCGAAGCCCCCGACATGGAGGGCGTGGTCACCGAACTGGACCCGCCCCACGTCTTCGCCTTCACCTGGGGCGAGGACCAGCTCCGCTGGGAGCTGCACCCCGACGGCGAGGGCTGTCTGCTGATCCTCACCCACACCTTCGGCGACCGCTTCGGCGCCGCGAGCTTCGCCTCCGGCTGGCACGCCTGCATCACCGCCCTCACCGCGCTGCTCGAGGGCGAGAAGGCGACCCCGGGTGACATGGCCGAGCTGCACGAGTCCTACGTCGAGGCGTTCGGCCTGGCCGAGGGTGCGGTGGAGACCACCGAGGACGGCGGCTGGCGGCTGCGCTTCGAGCGCCAGCTCGTCCGCCCCGCCGAGACGGTCTGGCAGGCCCTGGCCGGACAGACCGGCGCGGCCGGGCTCACGGCCGGCGGCCCCGTCCCCTTCGGCTTCCGCACGGACGGCGTCCCGGCGGGCCCGATCACCGAGGCCGAGGCGCCCCGTACGCTCGCCTACGACTGGGAGCGCGCCGGGCACCCCGCAGGCCAGGTCCGCTGGGAGCTGTCCCAGGGCACCGGCCACGGCGCCCGCCTCATCCTCACCCAAACCGGCCCCCCGGGTTCCGACCAGGAACGCACGGAAGCCCTGGCCTCCTGGCGCCGCCACACGGCCCTACTGGCTGCCAAGCTCTTGCGCATGCGGGGCTGATCGTGCGGCGCACGGCCCCGCGACAATCCAGCCCGTCCGGCGCTTGAGAGCCGAGGCCCAGCACCCACCCGCCCGGCGGCATGGGAAAGCCGGAGCCCAGCACCCGGCCTGCCGGGGGGCTTGTGGTCCGGGGGCCAGCATCCAGCCCGTCCGGCGTTCGCGGGCCGGAGCCCAGTACTCAGCCCGTCCGGCGTTTGAGGACCGGGGCCCGGGGCGGAGCCCCGGCGGGGG
>NZ_RIBZ01000789.1:0-12680 GCF_003721215.1 Streptomyces botrytidirepellens | reverse complement strand
GCCGGCCGCCCGGGGACCCGCCACGTCAGGCACGGGCAGCCGATGACACACAGCCGTCACTCACCAAGGGAAATGCGGGGCCGACCCCGTGGGTTCACACAGACCGGACCTGCACGTGGGCACGTCCGCGATCCCGGTCTTCGGACATCGCCCGTTGCTCGTGTCCAGCCAGGCCCAGACCGCGCAGGCGGCCACGCACGGCCGCTACCACCTCGGCCTGGCGCTGGGGGCCAAGCTCCTGACCGAGGCGGGCTTCGGCCTCCCCTTCGAACGGCCCATCGCCCGCCTGCGTGAATTCCTCACCGCACTGCGGCAGTTGACTGAGACCGGCGCCGCCGACTTCCACGGGGAACTGCTCACCGCGACCACACCGCTTCCCGCCCGCGTCCCGGGTGCCGAGACCGGCGTCGTGGCACTGCCCGTATGCCGTGATGACGACGGCCGCGCCTGAGGAGGATGAGCCGAATATTGGCCTTCCCTTAACGAAACGCTGGAGCCACGCTGGCTCTGCCCTGAACCGGGGGCAACTACAGTGGTCTGCGGTCCCGCCCGTACGGAGGAAACATGCCACCCGATTCCGGATCGCCCCCTTTACCGGACGACCAATTGGCCGCCGACACCCGCGTCGTGCCAGGTGAGGAAGGGAACGACGCGTCAAGCGTCCGGGACCGCTGGAGGAACCACAAGACCACGGTCCTCACCGCGGCCGGTACCGCCCTGGTCCTCGCCGGATGTGCGCTGGCCATGTCGACGATCATCGACTCGGCCTCCGTCTCCTTCGGCAGCAGGCAGCCCGCGGGAGGACAAGTCTCGCTCACCGCCCCTCCGAGCCAGGGGGACGAGTCCGCCCCCGAGGAGACTCCCCCGGCCGACTCCACCGCCCCTCAACCGTCGGCCAGCAGCGGTCCGTCAAGCCCCTCTCAGGACGACGAGGATGACCGCGAAGACAGCCACGACGATGAAGACGACGAGGACGATGAGGACGACGGGTGAGACCCCCCTCCGAGGACCGCGACACCGCGCCTCGGCTCGGTGCGGCGGGATGGAGGGGTGAGGGGCCCCGTGGCTGCCCGTCATGAGGTCTGCTCGGGCGGGTTGATCCGCGAGGTCTTGATCGCGGATGGCGTGGTGCCCCACTTGTCGAGGATGCGGGCGTAGGTCCCGTCCTTGATCAGCTCGTTGACGGCGGCCTGGAAGGCCCGGGTGAGCCGTGAGCCCTTCTTGAAGGCGAAGCCCACGTCGAGCCGGTGGTACTCACCGAGGAAGGTGGTCTGCGCGGCCTTCTGGGCCGCCTGGTGGCGGAGGCCGTTGATGGTGGACATCTCCACGTCGATCCGGCCCTGCTGGAGCGCGGTGAGGATCGCCCCGTTCTCCGAGTAGACCTTCACCTCGTACGGCTTCTTGCCCGCCTTGGCGCACACCTTCTTCTGGGCTTCGAGCGTCGCCTCGAAGGTGGTGCCCGCGCCGGTGCCGATGGTCAGGCCGCACAGCCGGGTGAGGTCGGTGACCTTGCCGCCGAGCGACGTGTTGCCCTTCTTCACCGCGAAGCCCTGGCCGTCGTTGATGTAGGTGGCGAAGTCGACGGTCTTCAGCCGCTCGGCGGTGACGCCGAAGTTGCCGGTCCCGACGTCGAACTTGCCGCTGCCGAGGGCGGGCAGGATCGTCTCGAACGAGGCGTCCTGACGCTTCAGCGTGACGCCGAGGACCTTGGCCACCGCGTTCGCGAGGTCGATGTCCTGGCCCACCGGCTTCCCGCCCGTCCCCTGCGGGTAGTACGCGTTCGGCGGTCCCCCGACCGAGCTGCCGATCCGCAGCGTGCCCGACTTCCTGACATCGGCGGGCAGCAGGGCGGCGACGGAGTCGGCCTTGTGCACCGAGGCGACCGGGTTCTCGGTCGGCGCGGGGGACGCGGCGCCCGCCGCCGCGGACCCGCCGGTGCCGCCGGAGCCGCAGCCCGCCAGCGTCAGCGCGAGCACGGTTGCGGCAATGGCCGGACGGAGGCGCAGTCTCGCGCGGGTGTGGGTCACGGGGTGGGTGCCTTTCGGATACGGGCGTCGGTGCGGGTGGTGCCAGGGTCGGTGGCGAGGTGTTTCTCGAACGGGAGCGGGCCGATGGTCTCCGGGTCGGCCTCGGTGTCGAACAGCGGTGTGTAGCCGGTGGCCAGGTACAGGCCGCGGGCCTCGGGCTGGCGCGGCCCGGTGGTCAGGTACACGCGCCGGTAGCCGTGGTTCCCCGCCTCGCGCTCCAGTTCGGCCACGACCCGGCGGGCCAGGCCGCGTCGGCGGTGGGCGGAGTGGGTCCAGATCCTCTTCAGCTCGGCCGTGGTCGCGTCGTACCGGCGGAAGGCTCCGCCCGCGACCGGCTCCCCGTGTTGCAGCAGCAGGAGCAGCACGCCGCCGTGTGCGGGGGTGAACTCCTCGTCGGGGTACCGGGCGAGTTCGGCGTGCGCGTCCTTGCCGTAACGGGTGGAGTACTCGTCGCCCAGTTCACGCAACAGCGGCGCCACGCGCGGGTCGCCGACCTCGGCGGGAACGACGGTCAGCCCGGTGGACGGCGCTTGCGTGACCGGGGTCATGCGCGCACCGCCGCGAGGGCCTGTGGGCCGCGCGCCGCGCGCTCGGCGTCGCGCTTGGCGACCTCCTCGCGGACGATGGGGATCACGTGCCGCCCGAAGTCGATCGCGTCGCCCAGCAGGTCGTAGCCCCGGGCCGAGAGGATGTCGACGCCCAGGTCGTAGTAGTCCAGCAGCGCCCGGGCCACCGTCTCGGGGGTGCCGACCAGGGCGTTGGAGTTGCCCGCGCCACCGGTGGCGGCCGCGGTCGGGGTCCACAGCGCGCGGTCGTAGCGCTCGCCCTGCTCCGCGATGGCGATCAGCCGCTGGGAGCCGGTGTTCTCGGGGGCGCCGTTGCGGTGGTGCCGTACGAGCCCCTGCTCACGCCGCGCGCGGATCGCGCCGACCGTGCGGTGGGCCTTCTCCCAGGCCAGCTCCTCGGTCGGAGCGATGATCGGCCGGAAAGCCGCCTGGATACGCGGGACATCGGTGCGGCCCGCCGCCCGCGCGGCCGCCTTCACCGCCTCGATCTGTTCCGCGGTCTTCTCCAGGGGCTCGCCCCACAGGCAGTATATGTCGGCCTCCGCTCCCCCGGCCGCGTAGGCCGCCGGGGAGGAGCCGCCGAAGGAAACCCGGGGCCCGGGCTGCTGTACGGGGAGGACATCGCTGACGAAGTCGTGGAAGCGGTAGTACTCCCCCTCGTGGTCGAAGGGCTCGCGGGCCGCCCAGATCTTCTTCACGATCCGGATGTACTCGCGGGTGCGCTCGTAGCGCTGGTCCTTGGTGAGGGTGTCGCCCTCCCGGCCCTGCTCGTGGTCGTTGCCGCCGGTGATGAAGTGCACCGTCAGCCGCCCCTCGCTGATCTGGTCGAGGGTGGCGAACGTCTTGGCGGCGTACGTGGGGTACGAGACGTTGGGCCGGTGGGCGAGCAGGATCTGGAGGCGCTCCAGCCTGCTCGCGATGTACGCGGCGGCCGGGGCGGGATCCGGCGATCCGGAGCCGTAGGCGAAGAGCACCCGGTCCCAGCCGTGGTCCTCGTGCGCCCGGGCGAGCCGGAGCGTGTACTCCTTGTCGAAGGCGGCGCCGGAGCGCGGGGTGGTCTCGGAGCCGTCATGGGTGGCGGCGATGCCGAGGAATTCCACGGGCATGCGAAGGCCTTTCGGAAACGGGCGGGAGAGTCCCACGGACGTGGTGTGCCGCTGACCCAGCCGGATATGACGGTGGGTCAGCGCGGTGCGGAGCGCGGGTGGCACGGGCGTGATGAGGGCCGGAGGGGTGCGGAGGCAGCGCGTGTCCGGGTTCGCAGGACCGTTCGTACCCGGGCGGCGCCCGTGTGCTGCGGTCGTGCGAGGAGAGAACTCGGCCCGCGACGGGGTCACCGAGGGAGGGAAGGGCCGGTCAGACAGCCCGCTGCCGAGTCAGGCGCGACACATCGCGGACCACACACGACCGAAGTCGATGTGGTCGCGGGAGACCAAGCGCAGCTGGGCAGTCATGGAACTAATTGAGCAGGACAAACGGCGTCGCGTCAACCAGCGCTCGGATGGCGGACCGACGATGTCCGCCCCCGTTGCCACATTGACAGGGGCACGCGGTCGGCACATACCATCACCCCCTGGACCGGCTCCGCCCCCGCGCGGCAGCCTCTCCGGCCGCGTTGAGGGACGCGGCGAGCGTGATGAACCGCCCCGCCCCGGGCCGCACCGTGCCACCGGGGTGCTCACACCCACGCCCGCGATCCTTCCCCCGGAGAAGCCTGAAGATGGCCACGCCTTCCGATGTCACCGCCCCCGACGCCGCGTCCGTATCCGTATTCGCGCGCAAGCAGCCGGGAGACGCGGCCCCGGACCCCGGCGATTCCGGCGGCCTGCCGCCGATCGTGCCGCGTCGGCACCTCGGCCGGTGGTTCGCCGCGGCCGTCGCGCTGCTGGTGTTCGCCATGGTGGTGAACTCCGTCGTCCGCAACCCCGCCTTCCAATGGGACGTGGTGGGGAGCTACTTCACCACCACTGCCGTACTGGGCGGGCTGCTGCTGACCCTGTGGCTGACCGCGGTGGTCATGGTGCTCGGCTTTCTGCTCGGCACCCTGCTGGCCGTGATGCGGCTGTCCGCCAACCCGGTTCTGAGTACGCTGAGTTGGGGCTATGTGTGGATCTTCCGCTCCACGCCGCTGCTGGTCCAGCTGCTGTTCTGGTTCAACATCGGCGCCCTCTACCCGACGCTCGGCGTCGGTGTCCCCTTCGGCCCCCAGTTCGTCACCGTCAAGACCGTCAACCTGTTCGGCCCCGCCCTCACCGCCGTCATCGGCCTGACCCTGCACGAGGCCGCGTACGCCGCCGAGGTGGTACGCGGTGGCATCCTCTCCGTGGACCCCGGCCAGACCCAGGCGGCCCAGGCGCTCGGCCTGGGGCGGTGGCGCACGCTGCGCCGGATCGTCGTGCCCCAGGCGATGCGCTCCATCGTGCCGACGGCCGGGAACATGCTGATCGGCACCCTGAAGGGCACCAGCATCGTCAGTGTCCTGGCGGTGCACGACCTGCTGTACTCGGTGCAGCTGGTCTACAACCAGACCTACCAGGTCATCCCCCTGCTGATGGTGGCCACCCTCTGGTACATCGCCGTCACCACGGTACTGAGCGCGGGGCAGTTCTACGTCGAGCGGTACTACGCGCGCGGGGCCGCCCGCACCCTGCCGCCCACGCCTGTGCAGCGCCTGCGCGGACAGGTGGCCGCCCTGCGCGCCCGGCTGCGGTGAGCGGTGCGCAGGGCGGCCCGTGAAGCGACCGGCGAAGCGGCCCGTGGCGTGGCGTCAGCTGGGCTCGGCGGGGGCCCTGAGCCGTGTGTGCGCCGCCCAGTCCAGGATCCGCACCGCCGCTCCGGCGGCCTCCAGGCCCCGGCAGTGCGCGTGGTGTCGGCGGGCGATGCCGTCGAGATCGAGGTGGGGGCCGAACGCCGGGTGGGCGGCCAGTCTGCGTGCGTAGGCCCACACATGCGGATGATCGGTGATGCGGTGCACCGCGGCGGCGTCCAGATGGTGCCGGTGCACCGTGTCGAGCCACACCAGGGTCACCCACACCTGCACATCGGCGGCGGTCAGTTCGTCGCCAAGGACATGGGTCCGGGTCGCGAGCCGCCGTTCCAGCGCGTCCAGCGCGGAGAACACGGTGTCGAGCGCGGTGTCGCGCGCCACGCCGTCGGTGCCCGGCTGTCCGGCGCGCTGGGCGGCGTCGTCGATGCCGTGCTCGCAGAGGCGTGCGATCGCCTCCATCTCCCCCTCCGCGCCACACGGGTGGAGCACGGGGCGGTCGGCGCTCGCGCTGCCGAAGCGGTGGTCCAGGTCGCGCAGGATGTCGGGGGTGTGGGTGCTGACGATCCGGCCGGACCAGTCGTCGCTGAGCACCGGGGCCGCGGTCGGCCCGGTGTAGCGGTGCGCGCTGGCCTCGTACATCAGGCTCAGGGCCGAGTGCCCGCCGTCCGGCCCGTCGGGCACGGCGGGCAGCAGGGTCACCGGGAGGGTGTCACCGAGGCCGAGCAGGCTGTGGGTGATGGCGATCCGCAGACAGTGGCGGCACGACAGCGACAGATGGAGGCGGTAGCGGCGCGGCACGGCGTAGTGTCCACTGCGCGCGTCCCGGCCGATCCTGCCCCGGAACGATGCGGCGGACAGCGAGGACGGCGCGGCTTTCCCAGGTGTGACGGACACGTTTCTCCCCAGGTCGGGTTCTTCGCTGGTGGTGAGACGTACGGTGAGCGGCCGGCGGTGGACGGCCCGCGGTGAGCGCGCGGCGGCGTTCGCCCGCATCGGCGCATGACGACGCTGTCAGATATCCCCGATGGCCGATCGGCTCAGGTGAGAGGACTTGCGGCGCTGCACACGCGCAGCAGGTCGATGTGACGGCGGGAGGTCAGAAGGGGAGATGGCCGCTGCGTGCGGACCGCTCGGTCGGCGGCCGCCTGCCCTGGCCTCATCGTTCCCCACCAATCCGCTAGGAATCCCTCACGAGGAGTGTCGAGTGCCTCACGGATTCCGTCAAGAGGTGTCCCACGTCCTGGCTACGGGGGCCCACGGGTTCACACGGGGTCCTACGGGTTGGTCCACGCCTCGGGGTCCTCGGCGAGGTCGAGAACCTCCTCGGGCAGTTCGGCCGCGGCGACCTCGGCGAGGGTGACCTCCCCGAGGATCTTGCGGACATTGGCGCGCACCGCGATCCACAGCGGCAGCAGCGACTCCGCGGGACCGCTGTACGACAGCTCGGGCGGGCGTACGCCCCGTACGGACACCAGGGGCCCGTCGACCACGCGGATCACATCGGCGATCGTGATCTCGTCGGCGGGGCGGGCCAGCCGATAGCCGCCCTTCCCGCCGCGCTGGCTGGCCACCAGGCCACCCCGGCGCAGATCGCCCAGGATCCCTTCGAGGAACTTGTGCGGAACGCCCTGCGCCGCGGCGATCACCTCAGCCTTGAGAGAGGTACCGTCCGCCGCCACCGCCAGCTCCAGGGCCGCCCGCACCGCATAGTCCGCCTTCGCAGAGATCCGCATGCGGTGATTATCCGCCACCGGGAGCCGCGGCGATCAGAAGGGCAGGGCGAACGGAGGGTGCTCACCGTGGAGGAAGTAGTCCCCCACCTCCTGGAGCCGCGGGGCGACCGGGACGCAGAGGGTGTGGGTGCGCACGTTGCGCCAGAACCGGTCGAATCCGTACGCCGAGGCGGCGGAGCGGGCGCCGAGGACGTCCAGCGCGCGGGCCGTGACGTCCTGCGCGGCACCGGCGGCGGCCGCCTCGGCCGCCGCCGCCAGCATGGTGATCTCGGCGCACTCGTCGTCGGTGAGGTCCTCGCCGCGCGCCAGCCCGCAGTCCAGCGCTTCCAGCGCCTGGTCGGCGAGGGCCGACGCGGAGAACGTGGCGACGGTCAGCTCCCCGTAGGTCGTCAGCACGTACGGATTGCGGGGCGAGCCGTACGACGGCCCGTCCAGCCGCCAGGGCACGTCCGCCGCCCGGGTGTACTCGCGGGCCTCGGCGAGCACCCCCTGGGCGATCCCCAGACAGATCTGGGCCGAGACCAGCCGCCCGGTCGGCGCGGACAGCCCCGCGTAGGGCGACATGGTGCCGTCGTCCGAGGACAGCGGGCCGAGTACGGCGTCGCTCTCGACCGCCACCGCGTCGAACTCCACGCTCCCGCCCGCCGCCAGCCGCTGGCCGAAGGTGTCCCCGCCGTCGCCCCCGGCCACCACGCCGGGCCGCCGTGCGTCGACGAGCACGGCCAGCGGCTCCCCCGTCTCGGAGTGGTCGGCGCGCACCGCGAGCCGGTCGGCGACCAGGACGCCGGTGGCGTATCCCTGGCGTCCGTTCAGCACATAGCCGCCCGGCCCCGGGGTGAGCGTCAGACGCGGCTCCACGGAGGCCAGCCCGCCGCCCCAGCACCACTGACCGGCCGCGGACTCCCGTTCGACGCGGGCGGCGAGGCCGGGCCCGCCGAAGAACCGCGCGCTGGAGGACAGCAGGTAGTGACAGCCGAGCACTTGGCCGATCGCCCCGTCGGCCGCGGCTATGGTCCGTATGACGGCGTGAGCCGTGGGCCAGTCCGCGCCGCCGCCCCCGCTTTCGACGGGTATCAGCAACGACAGGAGTCCCGCCTCCCGGAGCCGCGAGACCTCGTCGAACGGCGTCTTCCCGGCCTGGTCACGGACCACCGCGTCGGTGGCCAGGTCGTCCGCCGCCTCGTGGGCGACCTGTAGCCAACGCGCGCGGTCGCGTGTTTCCGTTACCGCATCCACCACCGTCACGCCTGCTCCTCTTCCTTCGGCACGGGCCCACCTGCCATCATTCCCTATTAACCCAGTAGGAAAAATAGGGAATCAAGCCGCAGACGTCCACCCGCTATCGTCTGCGCGTGAACGTGTTGGCCGGTCCGGCTCACGCCGGAGAGGCTCCGGCCCGGAGGTGGCAGGTGACGGCGGAGAGCGGCGGCAACGGGTCACAGTTCGCGGCGGCCACGGGTGACGAAGAGCCCCTCGGCACGGACACCCGGGAGCGGGTGGCGGCGGTGCGGGCGGCGTTCGACGGACTGCGCGAGATCCGCCGGCTGATGAACACCGACCGGGACGACCCCCTCGCCACCCCCGCCCCCTGGGAGCGGCACCAGCCGGTACGGGCCGTGGCCATCGCCCTGGAGGCGGCGGCCATCCCACCCTCGGCCGTCGGCGCCGACGGCCGCCGGCTGGCGACGGGATACCGCTGCGGCGAGGCCGAGCAGCCGGGGGTGGTCCGGGTCGAGTGGCTGGGGCCCCCGGGAAGTGGCGCCGCGTACGCGGCGGGAGAGGAGCTGGCCCGCTGCGCTCACGTGCTGCGCGAGCTGGGCTGGGAGGCCCTGGAGTACCGCGGCCGCGGCCGCCACCGCTACCTGGAGGTCGAACCCCTGCCCTGACGCCGGGCAGGCGCCCCGCATCCCGCGGCGACGCACGCGGCGGCGAGGAGGATGCCGAAGCCGACCGTCAGGGCGGTGGTGTAGCCGTGCACGGATGCCGCGGTCGGCGTGGCGTCGGGTGCGGACGCGAGGTGGGACGCCGTGGCACTGGCCGCGATGGTGTTGAGCAGTGCGGCGCCGAGTGCGGCTCCCAGTTGCTGGACGGCGTTGTACGCGGCCGACGCGGCTCCGACGTCGTTCCGGTGCAGGTCCGCGGTGGCCAGGCTCGCCGTCGGCGGCATGACGCAGCCGAGGCCGAGCCCGGTGAGCACCAGGGCGGGTACCAGGTGGAGCCGCAGGATGTCCGTGCTCTGCGGTGCCAGGCGGGTCAGGACGAACATCCCGGCGGCCGCGGCGAGCAGGCCGGGAAGGATCAACGCCGCGGGGGCGACGCGTCCGTGCAGTCTCCCGGCGATGAGGGTGGAGCCCAGCAGGGCGGCCAGGGCGTTGATGATGAGCGTCAGGCCCGCCCGGACCGGCGAATAGCCCAGGACGGTCTGGGTGTAGTAGCTCATGAACAGGTAGAAGCCGAACATCGCGACGAACATCAGGGTGATCGAGAGGAACGCACCGGCGCGGGCCCGGTGCAGGAGCACCCGCATCGGCAGCAGCGGGCGGGGCGCCCGGACCTCGACGGCCGCGAACACGGCCAGCAGCAGGACACCCCCGGCCAGCAGCGCCAGCACCTTCGGCGCGGTCCAGCCGAGCGGTTCGGCTTCGTTGAAGGCGTACACCACGGCGGCGAACCCGGTGGCGCTGAGCAGCGCGCCCGCGATGTCGAGCCGTCCGCCGCCGCGGACCGGGCGGTCCGGGCGGTCCGGTGGCACGAAGGTCGTGCCGAGGACGGCGAGGAGGGCGACGGGGACGTTGACGTACAGGCACCAGCGCCAGCTGGCGTACTCCGTCAGCAGTCCCCCGGCGACCAGGCCGAGGGCCGATCCGGCGGCACCGACCGCGGCGAACACACCGAACGCCCGGCCGCGTTCGCGCGATTCGGTGAACGTCATGGTCAGCAACGACAGCCCGGCGGGCGCGAGGAGGGCGGCGAAAACACCCTGGAGGGCCCGGGCCCCGAAAAACATCCCGGGAGCCACGGCGGCCCCACCCAGCGCGGACGCCACGGCGAAGCCGACCAGGCCGACGACGAACGCCCGCCGGTGCCCCAGCGCGCCGCTGATCCGGCCCCCGATCAGCAGTAACCCGCCGAAGGCGAGGGCATACGCGGTGATCGCCCATTGCCGGTTCGCATCGGACATCCCGAGCGCGCTCTGCGCGGAGGGCAGCGCGATGTTCACGATCGTCCCGTCAAGGACTACGAGCAACTGGGCCGCGCTCACCGCCGGCAGCGTCCACCACCACCGCCGCTGCGGCGCGGGGCGTTCCATGGTGTCGGGGGCGTCTGCGGCAGGCTCCGCCTCGGGCGGTTCGATGTCTTGGGTATCCATGAATTCAAGTGTTTCGTTGAAGTCGTCCCGGAGACTTTTCTCGCCCCTGAGGCGATGAAGCAGGGCCGGTGGGCGGACAACCCTCAAGCCGCCGGTTGAACCCGGCCACGCAGGATCAGCATGGCCAACCCCTCCGCGTCGAGCCGTTCCACCCGCTCCCATCCGGCGCTCAGCAGACCGATCTCCGTCTCATCCAGCGCGATGCCCCGCCGCTCCTCCGGGGTCGTCGCGGCGAGCGGTGTGATCACCACGATCGCGCCGCCTTCCCTCAGCCGACGGCCGAGGTCGTCCATGACCCGGGTGCGGTGGCGGAGGAAGGCATAGACGAGCCGGAGGGTGATCAGGTCGTAGCCGTCCTGGTGCAACGGGGCGAGGTCGTCCCGCTCGACGTCCAGGCGCAGCCACCGCACGCCCTGCGGGTGCGCGGCGCGGGCGAGCGCGATACCGCTGTCGGCCCAGTCGACGGCGTCGACGGCATAGCCCACCGACGCCAGATGCGCGGCCAGTTCGCCCAGGCCGCACCCCACATCGAGGGCGCGGCCGCCCCCGGCGGGGGCGGGCACGTGCGCGGACAGCAGTGCGCATTCGGTGTCGCCGAGGGGCCGGAATGTCTTTCCGTCGGCGTAGTGCGCGTCCCACTCGTCCTGCCGTGTGTGTTCCAACGGACTGCTCCTCGGGGGTGGTCAGGTCCAGCCGATCTTGGTGGAGAGGCGCCCGCGGCCCATGTCTTCGGTCGCGCGGCTGCCGGAGGATCTCCCCGGGTTTCGACTGGTCCAACCAGTCGGTATGTTGCAGGTCTGCCGAACAGACCTGTTGGGAGTGCCCCATGACGCAGCAGTCCGTGCCGTCCGCACCGCGCATCGAAGGCCACTGCGACCCGCGGTTCGCCGCCGTGCGTGCCGCGTTCGAAGCCAACTTCACCGAGCGCGAGGAACTGGGCGCGGCGGTGGCCGTGCACGTGGACGGGCGGACCGTGGTGGATCTGTGGGGCGGTTGGGCGGATGCCCGGCGCGAGCGGGCGTGGGAGCGGGACACCGTGGCGAACGTCTGGTCCACCACCAAGGGGGTGACGGCGCTGTGCGCCCATGTGCTCGCGGACCGGGGGCTGCTGGACTTCGACGCTCCGGTGGCCTCGTACTGGCCGGAGTTCGCGGCGGCGGGCAAGGACACCCTGCCGGTGCGTTATCTGCTCTCCCACCGGGCGGGTCTGGCCGGGCTGCGGGAGAAGCACACCGTGGCCGATCTGTGCGACTGGGAGAAGACCTGCGCGCGGCTGGCCGCCACCGAGCCGTGGTGGGAGCCCGGTACGCGGTCCGGCTACCACGCGATAACCTACGGCCACTTGGTCGGCGAGGTGATCCGGCGCATCACCGGTGTGCTGCCCGGGGAGTTCCTGCGCCGGGAGATCACCGGGCCGCTGGGCATCGATTTCAGCATCGGTCTGCCGGAGAAGGAGGCCGGGCGGGTGGCGGAGCTGGTCCATCCGCCCGCCGCCGCGTCCAGCGAACAGGCCGCGGTCTTCGCCCAGTTGGAGCCCGTCGCGATCGCCGCGCTGGCCAACCCGCTCGTCGGGGCCGCCGAGGCCAACACGCCGCGGTGGCGGGCGGCCGAGATCCCGGCGGCCAACGGCCACGGGACGGCACGTGCGATCGCCACCCTCTACGGCGTCTACGCCCGCCATGGCCTGTCCGGGGATCACCGTGTGCTCTCGCCCGAGGCCGTCGAGCGTGCCCGCGACGGGCAGGGGGCGTGCCGGGACCTGATCCTCGGACACGGCTTCACCCATGACACCGAAACCGGGCTCGGGGTGTGGCTGAGCGGCCCCAACCACTCCTACGGCCCCAACCACCGCGCCTTCGGCCACGACGGCTTCGGCGGCTCCTGCGGCCACGCCGATCCCGAAGCCCAGGTCAGCCTCGGCTATGTCATGAACCGCATGGGTCCGCACATCGCTGACGACCCCCGGAAGATGGCCCTGATCGACGCGGTGTACACGGCACTGCGTTGAGGTTGCCGTCGGCCTGAGAAAAAAACTGTTATCGGCGGTGGTGTGGCTCCGTCTCCTGAGCGTCCCGTGTCATCCCGTTCAGGAGTTGAGCCACATGCCGCACGACAACAAGCACCGCCTCAGCCGCAGGGGCCTCTTCACCCTCGGCGGTGGCCTCGTGGCGGCCGGGGCGCTCGGCGGCGGGGTGGCCGCGCTCGCCGGGGGCGGCG
>NZ_RIBZ01000787.1:0-12543 GCF_003721215.1 Streptomyces botrytidirepellens | reverse complement strand
GGCGACGGGCGTACGCCCGTCGCCGAGCAGGACACCTTCGCCTCGATGACCGCTGACGAAGTCATCGGGCGATTCCACCTGGCTGCCGACCCGATCTACGGTCGGGCCGGCAGCCAGGCGATTGTGGGTCGGATCGACGAGCTCGACCGCAGCCCGTCCCTGTCCGGCCTGCTCCGCGTCCTTCAAGCCGCATGAGGAGTCGGTTTGGTTTCGGTCGCGGCAGTGTGTCCGGCCGCGCGGCCGAACACCGCGGCGCGCATGAGGGCAGCGCCACCGGGATAATCGCCGTAGAACAGACCACCGATAGCCTCGCCGGCTGCGTACAGACCGGTCACCGGCGCCCCGTCCACCCCAAGTGCCCGCCCGTTCGGGTCGATCCGGATGCCACCGAATGAGAAGGTCAGCCCCGCGATGGCGTGGTAGGCGACGAATGGTGGCCGGTCTAGGGGCAAGGCCCAGCGGGACTTGGGTGGCGTCATGCCGGTCGTGCCGTGATCGTCGGCTATGCCGTTGCCGGACGGGCAGGCGCTGTTGTACGTCTCGAGCGTATGCGCCAGCCGGTCGGCGGGTACCCCGATCCGTTTGGCGAGCTCGGGGATAGTGTGCGCGATGGTGGGCACCGCCGCGCCGGCGAACTCATCGGCCACCTGGGCCGCGGTCCGCTGGTCGAAGATCTCAAACGCCTCGCACCCGGGCTGGCGCATGATCGCCTTGCCCATCTTCGAGTAGTTTTTGACCCACGGGCCGGGACTCTCGTCGACGAACCGTTCGCCGTCGCGGTTGATGAGCACGCCGAGCCAGAAGCCGTGCAGCGGGAACGGTGGGGAGGCCTCGCTGGACCCCGGTGAGGGCATGGTGGGGTCGACCGCGGCCGAATGGCAGCTCGACCAGGTCCCGGCCTTGTCCGCCCCAGCGCGAAGTGCGGCCTGGATCCCTTCTCCCGTGGCCAGGCGGGTGCCGCGCAGGCGCACCGTCTCCCACTGCGGCCCCAGATGCTCGCGGCGCAGTTCACGGTTGCCCTGGAAGCCGCCGGTGGCGATCACCACGGCGCCGGCGGGGACGGTCTCGCTGCCGTCGCCGACCGCGACACCCGTGAGCTGGCCCTCGCTGCGCAGCACATCCGCGAGTGGGGTGGACCAGCGGATTTCCACGCCGATCCGTTCGGCGTGCGCCAGTAGGGGACGGATCACCTCGAACCCTCGCGACATTCCCTCGCCGGTGCACGTCAGGACCTGGCCCGGGGGGAAGCGCAGGACGCCGTCGCAGACTTCCGCCCCCAGGGTGCGGTTGAAGGTGAAGCGGACGCCCTTCGCGGCCAGCCAGCGCACCGTGTCCAAGGACCGTTCAGCGAGAGCGTTGACGAGGTGGGAGTCGGCTTGGCCGCCGCTCATCGCCAGCAGCTCGGCTGCGTAGGCCTCCCGGGTGTAGGGCGGCGCCTCGATCCGGTCGGCTTTCATGCCCGGCTCGAAGTCCTCCGTGATCGACGTGAGATCGTCCGGCCCGTCATAGCAGAACAGAAACAACCCGCCGGAGAAGGCGGCGTTTCCGCCGACGTCCCCGCGGCTGCCTTTTTCCAGCAGCACAACGCGGGCGCCTGCCTCGCGGGCGGCGATCGCCGCGGAGAGGCCGGTCAGCCCGGCGCCGGCCACGACGATCGTGGGTGCGCTGGTTTTCCTCACTGGTCCTCCTTGACCATGGCGCTGAACCGGTGCTCAGCGGCCGATCTTCGCTTCCGGTGCGGAAGCCATGCGGGACTGATGGTGGAACGCACCGAAGTACGGGTCCCGTTCGGTGATCACAGGTCGTCAACTTGCCCTGGAACATGAAGGGATCGGTGTCGATGGTTGCCCGCACCGCACCGCATCGCGGTCCGGGGCTTGCAGGATCATCAGCGCCGAGCGCACGTCAGTGCCGTCGGTCGGTCCGGACGTGACGAGCGAGCCGTCGGGAGCCGGTGAAGTATCCAGTTCAGGAGCGGTTCGAGGTGCTTATTCCAACCTTGTCGTCGGGGTGGCTGCAGTGCACGAGGAAGAAGCTCATGCTGTCACCAGGTGAAGGCGAGCGGTGTGCTGGGCTGGCCAGTGCTCGGTACAGGACCGGTGTGCCGAACGAATCCCTTGCCGGGTACGCCGAGCTCGCACGTGAGCCAGTTCGCCGTCTCGATCAGGTGGGGCAGGTCGATACCGGTGTCCACCCCGCACAGTTCGAGTAGTTGCACGGCGTCCTCGGTGCACAGACCGCTGCCCTGGGTGCCAGGCATCGCTGGGTGGCCGCCGCTGCCAGCGAGGGAGGTGTCGATGGCGTGGATGCCGAGTTCGAGGAGGGGGAGCAGGGCGGCCAGGCCCATGCCGCGGTCGTCATGGATCTGCACGGTCAGGTTCCCAGGCGGCACGTGCGCGAGCGCGGCGGTGACGAGTTCGCGCATTTGGGGCGGTGCCGCGTAGCCGGAGGAATCCGCGAGGATCCAATGGTCCACCCCGATGTCGAGGAGCCGCCGGGCCAGAGGTTCGAGATCCTCGCCGGTGCGCGCTGGGGCGATCGGGCCACCCCAGGCGAAGATGATGTAGGTGCCGAGCACGACATCTTGGTCTGCCGCGTACGCGTGCATGCGCTCCAGCTCGCGCAACGAGTCCGCGGTGGACCGTCCGATGTTGGCGCGGGCGAACTCCTCGTCAGCGGACAGCAGGAAATACGCAGTGTCGGCTCCCGCGTCGACCGCGCGGGCGAGCCCGCGCCTATTGCCGACGCAGCAGCCGAGGCTGAGCCCGGGCACCCGCGGCACCTGGGCGAACACCTCCGCGGCGTCGGCGAGGCCAGGTACGAGATCGGCCCGGACGAAGGAGGACAGCTCGAACGCGCGGACGCCGGCGTCCACGAGGCGCCGCACGAGTTCGATCTTTATTGCGGTCGGGACTACATGGTCCTGGAAGGTCAACCGGGGCGCGATCTCGCGGATGCACACTCCGTCGGGTAGGGACATGTGACTCCTCAGGCGTGGCGGGTGGGTTTGAGCCCGGCGGCGAGCGCATCCCAGGCATCAGCGCGGCCCTGGTCACGCAACTGGTGCTTGCGGACCTTGCCGTTCGGTGTGACGGGGAGCTGGTCCACGATGCGGTAGTAGCGGGGGACCATGAAGTGCGGCATCGACCGGTCGCAGTGAGCGAATAGTTCGGTGAAGTCCAGCTCGTGTCCGGGTTCGAGCTGCACGACGGCGAGGACCTCGTCCTCGCCCAGCTCGGACGGAGTGCCGACGCCAGCAGCGGCCACGACGCCGGGGTAGGCGAGCAGGACCGATTCGACCTCGTGGGAGGAGATGTTTTCGCCGCGGCGGCGCAACGCGTCCTTCTTGCGGTCGATGAAGTAGAAGTAGCCGTCTTCGTCGGTGCAGCCCAGGTCGCCCGTGTGCCACCAGAGATCCTTCATGGTCGCGAGCGTCGCTTCGGGATCGTGGTGGTAG
Source organism: Streptomyces botrytidirepellens (assembly GCF_003721215.1). NCBI lineage: Bacteria > Bacillati > Actinomycetota > Actinomycetes > Kitasatosporales > Streptomycetaceae > Streptomyces > Streptomyces botrytidirepellens. Next base: position 9,086 of record NZ_RIBZ01000787.1, on the reverse strand, counting down.
CCGGAGAACATGATGTTCGGCAGGCGAGGCCGGTACACGATCTCCCCGGCCTGGCCGGGTGCGGCGCGATTGCCGTACTCGTCGTGGATCTCCAGGACGGACGATTCGGTGGGCAGGCCCAGTGAGCCGACCTTCCGGTCACTGATCGGGTTGTAGAGAACGTTCTTGATCTCGGTGAGCCCGTAGCCCTCGACGATGTGCACGCCGAAGCGCTCCTCGAACGGATGCAGCACTTGGGGCGGGGCGGGCGCGGCAAACACCTTCGTCACCTGGTGGTCGCGGTCGCGGTCGGATGGGGGCTGGGCTAGGAGCATCGGCAAGATGGAGCCGAGCGCGTTGAACTGGGTGGCCCGGTGGGTGCGCAGCTCGTCCCAGAACCTGCTGGCGCTGAACCGACGCCCGAGGACCACGGTCGTCCCCGCATAGAAGGCGTGCATGGATATGTTGATCTGCGCGGCGCCGTGGAACAGCGGTAGGCACGTGTAGAGCCGCTCATCGGCGGTCGTGGCCATCTGCGCCGCGCACTCGCGTCCGGCGACCAGGGGCATCAAGTGCGGGTGCACAACGCCCTTGCTCCGCCCGGTCGTGCCGGAGGTGAGCATGATCGCGACAGGGTCCTGCGGCGCGACTCGGGGGAGCTCTGTCGCCGGGGCGCCGGCCGCGAGCAGGTCGCTCCACGTATGGACCGTTACCCCGGGCGGGATGCGGCGGTGCCGGTCGGCGTCGAGCAGTACGACGGTCTTGAGCGTTTGCGGTACGTCCGGCAGGTCGGCGACGAGTTCCAGCAAGGCCGTATTGGTGACCAACACGCGCACGCCAGTGCTGCGGAGCGCATGGTCGAGGAAGGAGCCCTTGTAGGCGGTGTTGATCGGGACCTCGACGAGGCCGGCGCGGGCCGCTCCGAGCCAGGCGAGCAGGTATTCGGGCTGGTTGGGCAGGAGGATCCCAACCGAGTCGCCCGGGGTGGCGCCTACCGATGTAAGACCGCGTGCCACGTCGGTGACTGCCGCGTCGAGTGCGCCGTAGGTCAGCTCGGTGTCTTCGAAGACCAGCGCGAGTCTGTCCGGATGTTCTACGGCGCGGGCAGCGATGAGGCCGCCGACCGTGCCGTCGCCGAGATCGGAGAAGTCCTCAAGGCCCCGGGTTCCATTGCCCGGTGCGATGGTTACCGTCATCCCAGCTCCTTCTTCGCCCGGGCCAGAAAGCCTTCCAACGACGGGTCCCAGGCCGCCTCCGCGCCGGTCGTCACGAGGAACGTGTCGACTCCGAGTTCGCGGTACCTGCCCAGGGTGTCCAGGACGCGCTCCTCGGTGCCGACGAGCGCCTGGGAGTTGGCGAAGCCGCCCAGGAGCTTGGTCAGCCCGGTCCAGAAGCAGTCGTCGTGCAACTCGTGGTCGGTGAGCGCGAGAGCCCGTTGCCGCCCGATGGAGGCGTCGGTCGACGACGAGCGCAGGAAGGTCGTGGATCCGGCGGCCTCGGCGATCTGCCGCTCCACGGCACGGGCCTGGGCCCAGGCGTCGTCGTCGGTGTCACCGATGAACAGGCGCAGACTCAGCGAGAACCGCATGGCACGGCCGTAGCCTTCGGCGGCTGCGGTGACCCGGTCGATGCGTTCCTTCGTACCCGCGAACGGTTCCCCCCACAGCATGTACAGGTCGGCGTGGCGGGCGCCGAAGTCCACGGCGTCGGCGCTCTCCCCGCCCATGAAGATCGGCACCTGCCCCTGAACCGGCTTGGTCTGCAGCTTCACCGCCTCGGCCGTGTAGTACTCGCCGCGGTGGTCGAAGGGAGCGGTTTCGGTCCAGGCGCGGCGGACGATGTCGAGGTACTCGACCGCCCGCCGGTAGCGATCGGCCTTGGGCAGGTCGTCCGACTCGCGTCGCAGATCCTTGTCGGAGCCGCCCACGACCACATTGATGGCGAGCCTCCCGCGGGCCAGCACGTCGAGGGTGGCGAAGTAGCGCGCGGCGGCCACCGGCGCCATCACGCCGGGACGGTGCGCGACGATCGGCGAGAACCTCTCCGATGCCGCCAGCGCGAAGGGTGCGGTGGCGTGGTTGTGCGGCCAGGTGGAGGAGTACCCGACGAGGACCCGGTCGATGGCCTGCGAGCGGTCCAGTTCCCGGACCCTGGAGATCATTCGGTCGGGGTCGGTTTCGCCGGCCTGGAGGGGCTGCAGCCCAGTGAAGAATTCGACCATGGCGTTCTCAGCTTTCTGCGTGGGATCCATTGGGGGACAGTGTTTGACGGGCGAGCCAGGCCTCGTGCCGGGCGAAATGGTGCGGGTGGCGTGTCCGCAGCTCGGCCCGGCCGGTGGCCAGCGCCGTGCCGGCGAGCGTCATCTCGGCGGAGACCTCCCACTGCCTGCCGACGTGCCGGTCGATCCGGGCCAGCACCTGGACGGGCCGTTCGACCGGGACCGGGCGGAGGTAGGAGACCGCCAGCGACTTGGTGACCAGCCGCGGTTCGACCCGCAGCGCGACAACGCTGAGCACGTCGTCGAATACCGCGGCCGTCCAGCCGCCGTGGGCCACACCGGGGCCGCCGTGCCAGGACCGTGGGCAGACGACCTCGAACCGCACCACGTCGTCCCGCGCGTCGGCGATCTCGACGCCCAGGCGGCAGGCGTCGTGCGGAGCGCAGCCGCCGCACAGCAGCCGGCCCGACGGGGAGGGCGCGATCGCGGAGGCGTCGGGGTCCTCAGACACCTGCGGCCTCCTGGCGCAGGGCCTCGACCACCGCTTCGGGCACGTCGATGGTGCCCCGCCGGAGCGTCTCGTTCCGACGGGTCACCGAGCGGTCGAACGGCACCCGGACCGGGCGGGTGGCCTCGACGGGACGGGTGGCGCGGACCGATTCGGCGAAGGCCGCGACCCGCTGTCGGTAGTCGTCCGGATCGGTGAGCACGCCGGGATCGAACAGCACGATGAAGAAGCCGCAGTCCGAAACACCCGGCGGGTCGGCGGCCGCCCCGGTCATCATGCCGAGCAGTTGGACGACCAGAGCGAGCCCGGAGCCCTTGTGTCCGCCCCACACGCCGAACGCGCCCTCGAGCGCGGCGGCCGCGTCGAGCGTCGGCACCCCGGCGGCGTCGTAGGCCTGGCGGGGTGGCAGCTTCTCCCCGAGCCGCGCCTTCAGCGTCACCTCCCCGTACATCACGGCTGAGGTGCCGATGTCCCAGATGACCGGAGTCGGGCTGGCCGGGAAACCGAACGCGATCGGGTTGGTGCCGAAGCGGGCTTCGGTGCCGCCGTGCGGGGCTACCACCGCTGGCCCGCTGCCCGCGATCATCCCGGCGAGCCCGGCTTTCGCGGCCTTCTCCAGGTAGTACGAGAACATCCCGGTGTACCAGGTGTTGCGCGCGCCGACGACCGCGATTCCCTGAGCGCGGGCCTTTGCCACGGCCAGATGCAGCGCGTGCATGCCGACGAGGTAGCCCACCTGGTCGCCGCCGTCCAGGGTGGCGGATACCGGCGTCTCGGTGACGACCCGGATCGGCTGCGGCGGCGCGGCGGTTGTGCGAATGCGCTCCGCTATGGACAGCGCGCGGGCGAGCCCGCCGAAGGACAGGCCGCGCAGTTCGCAGTCGAGCAGGTGGTCGGCGATGGTCTCGGCGGCCCCGGCCGAATGCCCGCACGCGGTCATTGCGGCCGCGACGAGCGCGCGGGCGTCGGGCAGGGACAAATTCGTCATGAAGCGGCCTCCGCGGACAGAGACATGGGCGAGGGGGAGGGCTGCAGGCGTTGGGCCGATCGGCGGGCGAGCGCGAACGCGGCGATCGCGCTCGCGGCGGCCGCGGCCAGCAGCAGGTAGGCGGGGGAGCGCTTGTCACCGGTCAGCTCGATCAGGGCCTGGCAGATGAAGACCGCGGAGCCGCCCAGCGCCGCCACCGCGATGTTGTAGGACACCGCGACGACGCTGCCGCGCACCCGGACCGGGATGAGCTGGACGTAGGTGATCGGCGCAACGCCCGAGTAGAACGCCGGACCGGCAGACAGCAGCACGGTGCAGAGGATCACGAGCCACAGCGGCGGTGCGGTGGATAGCGCAGCGAACAGCGGATACGTGACGACGAGGACGGTGAGCGAGGTCGCCAGCAGCACCAGGGGCCGGCCCTTCCGGTCGGAGGCCCGGCCACCGGCGACCACCAGGAACAGGCCGATCAGCAGCGCGAAGGCGATGACCGAGGTGGCGGTGAAGGGGGACAGACGCAGCTGGATGAGGTAGCTCTGGACGTAGGTGTAGGTCATGTAGAAGCCGATGACATGCAGCACGGACACCCCGATGAGGAGGAACACCCGGGCCCACTGGTCGGTGACCTTGGCGTCCTCTGTGGACGTTTCGTTGCGCGCCGCGAGGAACGCCGGGGTCTCGCCGAACTGGCTTCGCAGGTAAAGGCCGATCGCACCGATGGGCAGCGCGAGCAGGAACGGCACCCGCCAGCCCCAGGCGAGCATCTCCTCACGTGTTAGCGCCGCGTTGAGGAAGAGCACGACGACGGCGCCTATGAGCAACCCGGCGAGACTGCCCACCTGCACGCGGCTCGACAAGGCCCCGCGCCGGTGCGGCGGGGCGAACTCGGCGACGTAGATGATCGCGGTCGTGTACTCGCCGCCGGCCGCCAGTCCCTGGGCGAAGCGCAGCAGCACAAGCAGGACGGGCGCGGCGATCCCGATGGTCGCCGTCGAGGGCAGCACGCCGATCAGCGTGCTGACTCCCGCCATCAGCAGCAGCGATGCCACCAGGACAGGCCGGCGGCCCAGGCGGTCGGCGAGCGGCCCGAAGACCACCGAGCCCGCCGGGCGGGCGAGGAAGGCTGACCCGAACACCGCGAACGACGACAGCAGCGCGGTCGCAGGGCTCGAGGCCGGGAAGAAGACCTTCGCCAGCACGGTGGCGAGGAAGCCGTAGACCGCGTAGTCGTAAGTCTCCACCGTATTACCGATCGCTGCCGCGAGCGTCATACGTCTCAACGTTCCGGCCGGGATGTCTGCTGGATGGCCCATAACACGCCTCTCCATTGAGGTTGGGGATTACGGTCCACCGCGTCAGGCTGAGAGCCTGCGGTGTGGCTGCGAAAGAACGCAGTGGGGACGTTGTGGTGTCGGCCGCCAAAACAAGACGGCCATGCCCACTGACCTGCCGTGGGTGTCGCGCGACGGATCGCCACGATGCCGCTGGGGAGGTGGCCCAGGATGGACCGGTGCCGTGCCAGGTCGGGACCTGTGTAACGAACCTGGAGTTCGTCCCTCCGTAAGCATGCTGATACAATATGAGCATGCGAAGCTAGATGCAAGCATGCTGATACAGCTGACCTTGCTGGCCCGCTGGGAGCCGGTGCCGCAGGCGTTGCACGCTATTGAGCTGGATGGCCTGGCGCGTGTTGACCGAGCAAGGTCTGGCCGAGTGACCGCGTGCGGAAATCCGGCGGCCGTCCTCCATCTGGACCCGACGGGCCACCCCCGGTTGAGCCGGGCGATGGCGCTATCAGGGGGATGCTCGTTGTGGGTTTCGCGCAGGCGGTGCTGTCCGGCTTGGGGGCCGCGGCTTGCCGTGCGGGCCTGCCCGCCCGCGAGCGGGCAGGCCGTACTGCTTTGCCAGTGCGAGCACCGTGTACCAGTCAGGCGCATACAGGCCCACCAGGCCGCAGCCGCGCCGGGGCTGCCCCAGGCTGTCTCGACCTGCTCGCAGCGTCGCATCGCCCTCCGGCTCCGGCGCGAAAAGGATGCTCGGCTTGCCGAATGGCCACTCGCTGGGCAGCAGCCGGTGATTCGGCTTCCGGTGCGGCGCGATTGCAGAGTAGCCGCTGATGGGGTGACGTGCGGCTGGCGTGAGGTGGATGAACCGCATCCCAGGGTCGGGAGGCAGGCCGCGGCTCCATGGGGCCTCCCGGAGGCGGCGCTGGACGCAAAACCTATGACTTAGCTGCCGCGGTGGGTGCCTGGCACGAGCAGGCCGTGCAGGGCGTACTCCACCAGTTTGCGCACCTCATCGGGGGCGAGCGATCCGTGCCCGGACAGCAGGCGGAACGCCAGTGGGCCCATCAGTATGTCCGTGGCCGTCGCCGCATCCACGCCCGGCCGGGTCAACCCTGCCTCGGCGGCCCGCTCCCAGCACGGCTCCAGAGCTGCCCGGCGGGGCGTGAGGAAGAACTCGTGGAAGTACGGTGCGGCCTGCGGCTCGGTCGCGCAGGTGGCCAGCAACTGCCCGAAGAGGGCGCCTTCCGAACTGGTGTAGTAGGTCAGCAGATCGGCGGCGTAGGTGACAAGGTCGTCGATGGGGCGGCCGGTGTCGGGGAGTGTCACCGCCTTGGCCGTGTCGCGACCGAATGCCTCCGCGATGATCGCGGCCTTGCAGGGCCAATGCTTGTAGATCGTGGCCGTGCTTACACCGGACCGGCTGGCGATGTGGTCGATGGTGATCGCCGGGATGCCGTCCTCGCGCATGAGTGCGCTGGTGGCTGTCAGTACGGCGTCATGCGCCCGAGCGCTGCGTGGGCGCCGGGGACGCTTCAGCGCTCCGGGTGCTCCGGTGGGGGTCTCCACTGGCGTTGCCTTCCTTCGGGGCTTGCCCTCGAAACTAAAATGATGTTTCACTTTAGTTCGTTGCGCCGCGATGCCGCAATCCTGTCGCCGTCAGGCGGCCGAGCGAACCGCCGGAAATCAAGCAAGGAAATGCCATGCCGCACTTCGTCGTCACCTACGTCCACCGTGATCCCACCGGCTGGGCCCGCCACCTCGACGCGCACCTGCGGTGGCTGGTCGAGCGCGTGGAGTCCGGTCAGCTGCGCGCTTCAGGACCGACCACCCGCACAGAAGCGGCGCTGGGACAGCCGGGTCAGGCGTGGGAGCGCACCGCGTTGCTGGTGTTCGCAACAGCCGATGAGGAGACTCTGTACAAGATCGTCGCCACCGACCCCTACCTGGTGGAGGGCCAGGTGCAGGAGATGACGGTCACCCGGTGGGACCCGATCTTCGGGGTCCTCGGCGAGGAGTCAAGCCGTGCCGGCGTCAGCGACGCGAAGCTGTTCGAGCACCTTGCCGAGCTGGCCCGATAAGAGAGCGACAGTGCCGAAAACCATCGGGAGACACCCGCCATGCTCTACGAACTCGCCACCCTGACACTCAAGCTGTACACGGTCCCGAAGGCGCTGTCCGCGCTGGAGGCCTACACCACGAGCGATTCCACCGGCGGCCAACTGCTTGGCTGCTGGGAACCCGAACACGGCGTCATCGTCGGGAAGTTGCTCGTTCTGCGCGGCTTCGAGAACGCCGAGGAACTCACCGAGGAGCGCAGGCGCGTCCTCACCAGCTCAGACCCGTTCGGCATCGGTGAGCACCTGACCGCCTTCCAGGTGGAAAGCTACGCCCCGTTCCCCTTCCTGCCACCGGTCGAACCGGGGCACTACGGCTCGGTCTACGAATTCCGCACCTACCACCTCAAAGTCGGGGGTCTCGTGCCCACGATGGCTGGATGGGAGGCCGCAGTACCCGAACGCACCCCCCTCTACCCGCTGACGACTGCCATGTACGGCCTGGACGGCGTCCCCCGTATCACCCACATCTGGCCCTTCCCCGACCTCAACGCCCGGTTGAAGATCCGCCGTGACTCCTACGAACGCGGAATCTGGCCCCCGCAGAACGGTCCGGAGAACATCGCCCAAGCCACCTCCACGATCGCCCTGCCCACCCCCATTTCCCCACTGTCGTAACCGATCCGCGAGCCCTGGAGCATGGTGGCATGCGGGACTTGCTCGCACGGGTGAACCAGAGCGCTTGCAGCCGCCGGTGACGCTCAGGCTTCCAGCCGCAGGGCGTATGGCCAGTCCGATGTCGTTTCGACCGGGAGGGGCGCTTTCGATGCTCGTGCCGAGTCTGCTTGCGGTTTCACTCACCCGGACGATGAGTCCTTGTGGACCGGCTGAGCGCTCGCCCGGTATGCGGCCGCGGGTGCCCGCACCGCAGTGGTGACCGCTACCTGGGCTGCGGACTGGCGGGCCGGGTTCTAGAGGTCCTGCTGACGCTGCACGCGCGCCCGCACGGTTGTCCCGTACGGACCAGCCCATGGACGGCCGGGGGAGGTCGGGGCGCGGGCAGCGCGCGACGGATGCCGCCCCCTTTGGGACGACGCGACAGAGCGTATGTGCGCCCCATCCGCCCCCACCGAGTGACAACCGCAAGCGTCAGCCACGACGGAAGGACAGGCACGAGTCTCCCCGGTGATCACAGAGCGTCGTCAATGCACAGTGACCACGACCTGTGCCTGCAGTTGACCTTGCCGAGAACTTTATCCATGCAGGTCATGCGGCATGCCGGTATTCATGGAGGATGCCGCCGAGGCGATCGCGTCTTCGTATGTCGAGGCCAGCGATTCGGGCCAGATCGGTGATCGGTGCGGGTAACGGGTGCAGTGGCCGGGCGTTCGCGATGCCCTGGTGGGGCCGATGAGCGGTGTAGAACTGCTCGAACTCCCGGAGTGCGTGGAGCAGGTGGTGCTGGTTCCAGATCGAGGTCCGGTCCAGGAGCTCGTGCCTGCAGGTTTGCACGCACCGTTCCTCGGTCGACCTCGATCCCGCGTCTTCGAGGACGTCATCGACTGGGGGTCAAGGGGGCGCAGGTTCAAATCCTGTCGTCCCGACCAGCGTTTTCGCAGGTCGGAGGCCGTTTCCGTAGAGATGCGGGGGCGGTCTTTTCGGTGTTTTCGGAGGTTGTGGTCGCATTGTGGTCGTATGTGTGGAACAGGTGCCTGGAGTGTTGGCGTAACTGCTTGCTCTGGCTGGTGCTTTGCTGAGCGTGATCTGGTTGTGAAGTCGTGGGTTGTGGTCGCAGGGTGGTCGCGGCTTCGGCGTGAGCGTTGTTCGGTCGGCGGTGGTGAGGGCTGTGTCGATGGCGTTGACGGCGGTGCGGGCGGCTTGTGGGGTGAGGTGGCTGTAGATGTTCGCGGTGGTGGAGAGGGCGGAGTGGCGCAGGGTTTTGGAGACGACGGTGAGGGGGACGTCGGCGGTGAAGCTTCCCCTTGTGACTGGACACCTGGAGACTGGGACGTGAGGTTCCAGAGGAAGTAGTGCCGGGTGGGTAGTCAGTACT
>NZ_RIBZ01000785.1:0-12532 GCF_003721215.1 Streptomyces botrytidirepellens | reverse complement strand
GGCTCCGCCCCCGGGCCCCCGACCCCGGGGCTCCGCCCCGGCCCCCGAACGCCCCCGGGCGTGTCCCGTGGGGCCGGGTTCCGGACGGCGCTCCGCCGTGCCGCCCGGTCGCGGGCAGGTGCCGGGGGAGGGCCAGGGAGGGGAGCCCCGGCCGATGACGTACACCCGTACCACCGCACACCACGAGGAGCCCGGCGCCCATGACCGCCGACCATGACACCGCGATACCGCTGGCGGACGGGCGGCTCCGGCCGCGGCCGGGCGACCCGGCGCGCCAGGAGGCGTTCCTGCCCGCGCCCGCCGTCCAGAACCACGCCGCCAACCTGACCGTGTTGCCCGGTGGCGACCTCGGCTGCGTGTGGTTCGGCGGTACCCAGGAGGGCGTGCCGGACATCTCCGTGTGGTTCTCCCGGCTGGCACCCGGTTCCGACACCTGGTCGGAGCCGGTCCGGCTGTCCGACGACCCGGCGCGCTCCGAGCAGAACCCGCTGCTGTTCCCCACCCCGGCCGGTGAGCTGTGGTTGCTCTACACCGCCCAGCAGGCGGGCAACCAGGACACCGCGGAGGTCCGGGTCCGGGTGTCGGACGACAACGGGGACACCTGGGGCGCGCCGCGCACCCTCTTCCCGGCCACCGCCGGGGGCGGGGTGTTCATCCGCCAGCCGATCGCGGTCCTGGACGGCGGGCGGTGGCTGCTGCCGGTGTTCCACTGCGTGTCCACCCCGGGCGCCAAGTGGGTCGGCGACCATGACACCAGCGCGGTGATGATCAGCGACGACGAGGGCCGCACCTGGCGGGAGCGGCCCGTGCCGGGCTCCACCGGCTGTGTGCACATGAACGTCCACCCGCTCCCGGGCGGCACGCTGCTGGCCCTGTTCCGCAGCCGCTGGGCCGACGCGGTGTACCGCTCGCACAGCACGGACGGCGGGGAGAGCTGGAGCGAGCCGGAGCCCACCGAGCTGCCCAACAACAACTCCTCCGTCCAGTACGTCCCGCTCGGCGACGGACGGCTGGCGCTGGTGTACAACCACAGCAGCCGCGCGGACGCGACGGCCCGCCGGGTCTCGCTGTACGACGAGATCGACGACGACGGGGAGGCGGGCGACGCTCCGGCCGCCGCCCCCGCACAGCGGGAAGACGCCCCCGGCGCCTTCTGGGGCGCGCCCCGGGCACCGATGACCCTCGCGCTGTCCGCCGACGGCGGCCGCACCTGGCCCGTACGGCGCGATCTGGACGTGGGCGACGGACACTGCCTGACCAACAACTCACGCGACCGGCTCAACCGGGAGCTGTCGTATCCCACCATCCGGCAGACCCCGGACGGCACGCTGCACATCGCGTACACGTACCACCGCCAGGCCATCAAGTACGTGCGCGTCAGCCCGGACTGGGCGGCCGATGGCTGAGCCCCTGGCCGAGCCCCGCGACCGTCACGCCGTGGTCACCGGCGTCAGCTCCGGCATCGGCGCCGCCATCGCCGCCCGGCTGCTGGACGAGGGGTGGCGGATCACCGGGATCAGCCGTACGGCCCCGCCGCACGGCCACGACCGGCTGCGCTGGCTCCCGGCCGACCTGGCCCGGCCGGAGGAGCTGCCGGAGGCGCTCACCCCGATGGACGAGGACGGCCCGCTGGACGCCCTCGTGCACGCGGCGGGCGTCCAGCGCTCCGCCCGGCTGGGCGAACTGGACGCCGAGGACGGGTCCCTCATGTGGCGCATCCACGTGCAGGCGGCGACCGTCCTGGCGGACGCGCTGGTGGACCGGGTCCGGGACGGCGGCCGGATGGTGCTGGTGGGCAGCAGGACGATGACCGGCGTCCCGGGCAAGAGCCAGTACGCGGCCACCAAGGCGGCGCTGACGGGCCTGGCCCGGTCCTGGGCGGCCGAACTGGCGCCGCGCGGGATCACCGTGAACGTGGTGGCGCCGGGACCGACGGACACCCCGATGCTGCGGGACCCGGGCCGCAGCCGTACCCCGCCGGTCCTTCCGCCGCTCGGTCGGCTCGTACGCCCCGATGAGGTGGCCGGGCTGACGTCGTTCCTGCTGGGCCCGGAGGGCGGTGCGATGACCGGCCAGACGCTGGTGATGTGCGGGGGCGCCTCGCTCTGACAACCGGGTCCGGGGGCCTGATTCGGTCATGGCCCTGACACGGAATCTCTTCATGATGTTCACCATTGGACGATCCTGTGTCTGCCACGCTTTCGGGGATCGAACAACGGTCGTAAATCGGGGAGAGGACACCACACATGACCCGTGTGACCCGCTGGAAATCCCTGGCACTGCTGGCCGGCGTCGTGACGGTCGCCGTCACGGCGCAGACCCCGGCCACCGCGGTACCCACCAGCACGGCGTACGACGACACGTACTACAAGGACGCGATAGGCAAGACCGGGGAGCCGCTGAAGGACGCCCTGAACCAGATCATCAGCAGGGACGTCAGCAAGCTCTCGTACGACGAGGTCTGGGAGGCACTCAAGAAGACCGACGAGGACCCGGACAACTCCGCCAACGTCATCCTGCTCTACACCGGCCGGTCCCAGAGCAAGGACGCGAACGGCGGAAACGCCGACGACTGGAACCGCGAACACGTCTGGGCGAAGTCGCACGGCGACTTCGGCACGTCCACCGGGCCCGGCACGGACATCCACCATCTGCGCCCGGCCGATGTCTCGGTCAACAGCACCCGCGGCAACAAGGACTTCGACGAGGGCGGCTCGGAGGTGGGGGAGGCGCCGGGCAACCGCACCGACGACGACTCCTTCGAGCCCCGTGACCAGGTCAAGGGCGATGTGGCCCGGATGATCCTGTACATGTCGGTCCGCTACGAGGGTGGCGAGGGCTTCCCGGACCTGGAGCCCAACGACAAGGTCGACAACGGCAGCCAGCCCTATCTGGGACGGCTCTCCGTGCTGAAGAAGTGGAACGACGAGGACCCGCCGGACGCCTTCGAGAAGAAGCGCAACCAGGTCATCTACGACGACTTCCAGCACAACCGCAACCCGTTCATCGACCACCCGGAGTGGGTCGCCGAGATCTGGAAGTGACCCGGTCCCGCGTCACGCGCCCCGGGCCGCCGCCAGCAGCTCGGCGGTGTGTCCGGGGTGCCCGGGGGCGGCCCGCAGCGAGGGCAGCAGCAGGGTCCACAGTTCGGCCAGGTGGTCCTCGACGAGCCGCCGCCCGTCGAGGGCCTCGGACACCGTGTGCAGACCGAAGAAGGCACACACGATGGTCCGGGCCGCGGGCAGCGGATCGACGTGGGCGGCCAGCTCGCCCTCGCCGTGGGCCCGTTCCAGCATGGCCCCGACGGCGTCGATCCAGCCGATGAACGGGGGCGGGAAGGGCGCCGCGATCAGGGAGCGCTCGGTCCACAGCCGCGCCCCCGCCCGTACCACGATGTCATCGCGGAAGGCGCGGGCCACCGCGAAGCTGAGCCGGACCAGCTGCTCCAGGGCGGGCACGTGGAGCCCGGTGTGCCGGTCGATCAGGGGCGGCCAGGTGGCGAAGTGTTCCTGCACCACGGCGAGGGCGAGTCTTTCCTTGCTGGTGTAGTGGAAGTAAATGGCCCCGCTGGTGTGACCCGAACGGGCGGTGATGTCGCTGATGCTCGTTCCCGCGTAGCCGCGTTCGTCGAAAAGGGATGCGGCCGCTTCCAGAAGAGACCGGCGTGTTTGTTCGGCCCGTTCTTGCACGTGTTCGTCGTCCTTCATCAGCCGGTCCGGTGTGACGGAGTGAACTTAGCGGACTTTCGGCCGCTGATGGTGATGAGGACAGACAGGTCAAACATTATTAGTATTTTATGGTGATCGTTCGCGAGGCTCGCGGCCTTTCGGAGCCGACCGGTCCCACCGGTCGGCCGCTCAGTTGGTCCCGCACCGTGGCGCGTGAAGCCGTGCACCGGGTTTCGGTGGCCGAGGTGCTGCTCACCGACGTCCGTACGCTGGGTGACGGACGGTTCGAGGCGGCTGCCCAGTGGCCCCGCTCCCATCCGACGTTCCCGCACGGCGGGGACGGCCGGCACCATCCGCTGATGATCGCCGAAACCCTGCGCGAACTGGGGATCTACATCCCGACCCGGTACTACGCCGTGCCCGCGGGCGCGCACTTCCTGATCCGCGACCTGTTCTTCCGGCTCGACCCGGAGACCGAGCCCCGCGCCCCCCACGGCGCGACCGACATCACCTGCCGGATCGCGGTGACGGACGTCCGTACCGCACAGCCCAGCGGGCGGTCCGTGTCCGGAATGCGGCTCGACGTCGGCCTGTGGGCGGGTGGCCGGATCTTTGCGCGGGCCGGGGGCACCGCCCGCTTCCTCGACGGCACGGCCTACGCCGAGACCCGCTCCGCGCACTCGGGCCAGACCGCGAGGCGCAGGCTGCGCGCCGCCGTACGGCCCTCACCAGGGCAGTTGGGCGTACCGGCGGCCCGGGACGTGCTGGTGGTGCGGGACGGGGGAGTGGTGTACCTGGACCCCGCGGACCCCCGTCACCCGTTCTTCTTCGACCACTGGAGCGACCATGTGCCGGGGCTGGTGCTGCTGGAGGGCGCCCGGCAGGCCGCGGCACTGGCCACCGGGGGCGTGCTGATCCGCCCCCTGGCCTGCCGGATGAAGGCGATCCGGTTCACCGAGTCCCATCCGCCCGCCGTGGTCGAGTGCGTCTCCCACGGCAGAACGTGTGTCTTCCGGCTGCGCCAGGCGGACATCTGCACGGCGGTCGGTGTGCTCCAGTACGGCTGACCGCACACCAGGACGACGAACATGCCGAACGGCGAACACCACGAGCGACGAACGCGCTGAGCGACGAACAAACCGCCGACGCTGAGTGACCTCTTGCTTACCCGGAGTCATCTCACTAACGTAGTGATCGTTATGTTTCGGGCAGGCAATTCTCCGCCTGTACGGCTTTTCCATGCCACATCCGGCATTCGGCGCGCAGCGCCCGCCCAGAAATTCACCGCGCTGCTCCCCGTGGCTACAGGCGAATCCTGCGCCGATTCCCCCATCTCTCCTGGAACGGCAGGCAGATGACAGCAGAAACGCTTCTCGCATGGACCCCCGCCGCCATCGTCTTCGACTGTGACGGCACTTTGATGGACTCCGAACGGCACTGGGAAAAGGCCCGCGAAGTGGTGCTCGCGGACTACGGGGCCGTCTGCGACGAGGAGTTCGCGGGGCGCACCAAGGGGCTCCACTACACCGAATGCGGCCGCATGATGGCCGAATTCGCCGGACTCCCCGACCTCGCCGACGAGATGACCCGGCAGCTGCTCAGCGCGTTCCGCAGGCTGGTCGCCGAAGACCCGGTCACCATGCCGGGGGCGGCCGAACTCGTCCACAAGGCGGCAGCGTTCGCACCGCTGGCCGTGGCGAGCAACTGCCCGCGCGACGTGGTCGAGGACGGGCTCTCCAAGGCCGGGCTGCTGCGCTACTTCGACCATGTGCTGGTCCCCGGCGGGGAAGTGCGGCCCAAACCCCACCCCGATGTGTATCTGGCGGCCGCCCGCCTGTGCGGTGCGGCCCCCGGCGACGCGCTCGCGGTGGAGGACTCCCACTGCGGCTTCCTGTCCGCCTCCCGGGCCGGGCTGAGGGTGCTCGGCGTGGGACCGCGCAAACCCGTCGACGAACGTCCGCCGGTGGATCTGTGGGTCTCCACGCTCGCCGACCCCGACCTGCTCAAGTGGGCCGATTCCCGGGCGGCTTGAGTCCCGGAGCGAGGGTCCGGGCACCGGTCAGTCCATCTTCATCCCGTCGTGCTTCTTGCCCCCGTCGTGGGACTCGGAACCGCCCTGGGACTTCGACCCACCGTGGTGCATCGTCGAGCCCTGCTCGATGGCCCCGCCGAGCTTCGCGCGCAGGGGCTTGAGGGATCCCGAGGACTGACCGGTGACCGACCAGCGGGCGCCGACCAGATACATGCCCCCGTAGTCCTTCGAGGTGTTCAGCCAGTCCTTCTGACCCTTCGCAGTGGCGAAGGTGACCATGGTGTACCGGTCGCCCTTGCTGGACTGGCAGGAGCCCTGGCGCAGTTCGTCCGCCTCGGTGATGATGGTCGCCTTGCAGCCGATGGCGTCGGCGATCTGCGTCAGGGCCGCGGGCTTGCCCGGCTTCCCCAGCTCCTTGGCGGCGTGCGCCTTCTCTTCCTTCTTGCCGTCCGCATGGCTGCTTCCGCCGCAGCCGCTCACCAGGCCGCCCGCACAGAGCAGTGCCGCACCGAGCGCGGCGGCACGGAGTACGCGTGACACTTCAACCCTCCCGTCGACGTCCGGCGGGGAGCCCGAAGCGCCGCCGCTCCGGGCCCCCGTCGGGATGGACCATCATGCCGTCTTACTGGGTCACTTTCTTGCCCTTGTCGTCGAGCGCGAACCAGGTGCCCTTGACGCCTTGGCCGTTGGTGTCGCCGGGCTTCTTGTCCCCGGCGAAGGTGTAGAGCAGCCAGCAGTCGAAGGCGGCCTGCTTGGTGCCGTCGGGGCGGGTGAAGGAGGTCACCTTCGAGGCGTCCACCCCGGAGACCTTGGTGGTGTCGATGGCCTTGACCGGCTTCCACTTGTCCAGGCAGGCGGCGTCGACGCAGGCCGTCTTCATCGGCCACGCGCTGTCCTTGTCGAACCGGTAGACGGTCATGCCCTCGCCGTTCACCATGATCTTGCCGAGGTCGGCGTTGTTGTTGACCATCAGCTCCAGGGCGCCGCCCCCGGCCTTCTTGCCGGCCGGCTTTCCGTCCGGGGCCAGCGCGTTCCAGGTGCCGCCCACGCCCTGGCCCTTGGTGTCGCCCGCCTTGGTGTCGCCCGCGTAGCGGTAGACCGGCCAGCCCTCCAGGGTCAGCTGCTCGCTGCCGTCGGCGCGCTTGACCTTGCCGAGCTTCTTGGAGTCGATGCCCGCACCGGCCGTGGCGTCGTCCGCGGGGACCGGCGGCCACTTGGTGGCGCACGCGTCGTTGCAGTTGGACTTGGCGGGCTTGGGGGTGTCCTCGTCGAACCGGTAGAGAGTCATCCCCGCGCTGTCGGACACGAACTTGCCGAGCTTGGCGTCGCTCTTGACCGCGAGCTCCTTCGCCGGGCCCGTCTTGCTCCCGCTGCCCGCCTCGCCGCTGCCCGCCGCCGCGCCGGTGTCACTGCCGTACCCACCGGTCGCGCCGGCCCCCGCGGCCGCCGCGCCCGCACCCGCCGACGCCGAAGCACCCGCACTCGCCGTCTGGCTGCTGCCGCCCACGGGCTGGACGTTCGCGCTGCCCGCGGAGGTGTCATTGCTGCCACACGCCGCCGTCAGCATGACCATCGCCGCGGACACTCCCGCGAATGCGATCTGACGCCGCTTCTCCATGACCACTCCCTGCGAAATCCTTATCGGTGTCCGGCGGTGAAGGCGCCGACACCATGCCCATACGGAGGCCGTGGCGAGGGACGTTCAGCCAGTTAAAAATTTGTCACCAGACGCAAAAAACGCTGGATACGAGGGCGCACGACCACCGGACACGAGGGCGCACAAACAAGCGACGGCCGTTGCGCAACGGCCGTCGTGGAGGGGGACTTCGAACGCGGGCTACTCCTCGATGCGCAGCGCCAGCGCGGGGCAGCGGCGCACCGCGCGCACCGCCTGTCCGCGCAGCTGACGGGGCACGTCCATCCGGGCGGAGGACGGATAGCCGTCGATGCCGAGCGTCAGCACCTCGGGCGGCAGGATGTCCGCGCACAGCCCGTGGCCCTGGCACAGCGACCAGTCCACCAGGAGCTTCTCCATCGGGCCCCGCTGCTGCCGCTCCCCGCGCGGCGGGGCGGCCGTCGGACCGGGCGGCAGGGCCAGCGGCTGGGACTCCTCGGGCAGCGGCAACACGCCCATCGTGGGGCGCCCGCAGCCCGCGCCGCGCGCATGCGACTCGAACTCCTCGGGAAACGCGTCCAGCGCCGTGGTCACGAATCCGGCCGTACCGTCGGGGTGGCTGCACGCGCCGCGCTTGCGCACCGAGTTGATGTACGCGCGCACATTGTCGATGGCCGACTGCCCGCCGCCCCGCTCCACCTGGCCGATCGCGTCCGCGAGCGCGGGCAGCCCGATGAAGCAGGGACCGCACTGACCGGCCGTCTCGGCGGCCAGCCAGCGGGCCACCCGCGCGGTCTCGCCGAGCGGGCAGGTGTCCTCCGGGATGGGCAGCACCGCGCCCGCGCCCAGCCGCGCGCCGTACTTCTTCATCGACTCGCGCGAGATGGTGGTGGCGTTGATGCTCTTCGGGTCCAGCCACTTTCCGTGGTAGCCGCCCACCAGCACGCCCTGGCCGGGGGTGAGCCCGCACAGCTCCAGGACGTAGGTCAGCGGCACCCCGGTCGGCGTCTCCATCACGTACTTGCCGCCGACGGTCAGCAGTGTCGTGCCCGGCTCGGTGGGCAGCCCCACCGAGCGGTACGGCAGGGCGCCCATCCGCGCCGCGACGGCGAGCTGGGCGTAGGTCTCGGTGTTGGACAGCAGGGTGGGCAGCCCGCCGAGGCCGTTCTCGCTGGACCGGATCTTCCGGCCGTTGGGGATGGCCGGGGCGCCGCTGATGCCGTTGATGACGGCGCCGCCCTCACCGGCCACGAACCGGTCGGGCGTGAGGGTGACCGACACCGGGACGCCGCTGGGGCCGCGCTCGGCTATGGCCGCGCTCAGCGACTCCTCGACGTCCGCCCGGTGCACCGCGATGGCAACCTCCTCGGCGCCGATCGCCTCGGCCGCCAGGGTGGCACCGTCGATGACCAGGTGCGGGGTGTGCAGCAGCAGCGCGGTGTCCTTGAGGCAACTGGGCTCGCCCTCGCTGCCGTTGACCACCACGTTGCACCGGCCGCCCGCGCGGCCGGCCGCTTCGACGACCGCGCTGACCTTCTTGGCGAAGGGGAAACCGGCCCCGCCGCGCCCGCGGAGATCGATGTTCTCCGCGAGCGCGACGAGTTCGTCCGCCCTCAGGGCGGGCATCGTGCCGTGCACCGTCAGGTGTCCGACCCGGTCGAGCCGGTACGCCTCGTCCAGCCCGGCCAGCAGCCGGGGCGGATCGACACAGGCCAGCCTGGGTTTTGTCTTGATCACCGGTCCCACCCACGGGAGGCACCGAGTGATGCACCGTCCCGCCGGCCTGAGTCGGCCGCGCGGGGCCGCGGCACGGTGGGCGCGGCGCGCCGGGTGCGGCCTTCCTGAAGGCCGCGGGCGGGCGGGTTCCTCACGGAGATGCCGTCCCCTCGATCGTCGTCGTGGCTGCGCCGGGCTGCGAGCCGCATCCACAGCGCGATGGCCACCCCGGCCAGAGCCGCGATGTAGCCGTATGTCGCCCAGATCTTGGCCTCACGTCCGGCCTTCAGACCATGGATCAGCGCGAGGCCCCAGGCGGGGTAGGCGCCCACGTGGAGCGCCCGCCACCACCGGTACCGCCAGCGGGAGTTGCCCGCGGCGGCGAACGAGCTGCGGACCGCTCCGGTCACCGCTGCGATGACGAAGAGGTAACCGGCAATGGTTCCGAGCCCGATCAGCACCGGCTGCTTTGCGTCAGCGAACGGTAACACGCTCGAAGCTGCGTTCGTGTGACTCTCGGCGACCTTCACCCAGATGTGAATGCCGAGAAAGAGCAGGCCGGCCACTGCGGCCGCCCGGTGGATGCCCTGGGCGATGAGCCGGTGGTTGGAGTGCAGGATCAGTTGGTCGGTCGCGGCGAGCCCCCACAGCACCGCTGAGCTGAGGCAGACCAGGGCGAGCACCCCGGCGCCGAAGTCGAGGAACGCGAAAGTCTGGCTGAAAGCACCGGAGTTGTACGTCACGATGAGGGACAGCGCGACGGTCGCGACGATAGCGTAGATGCGGATGTTCCGGGACCACCCGATACCGGGCTGGTCCCGCCGAGTCCGGCGAGCGGCTCGTCGTCCTCCAGGTGCTTGGCGTCCCCCGTGGCGCCCCTGTGAGGGAGAAGGCGTTTGGGACATGGACATGGAGCCTCCCGATCGCGCGTGTTCCGCGCGGATGACGAGATACGTCAAAGTCGTCTTGGGGGCAGCAGCTTCTCGGAACTACACGTGATCTCCATAAGATTTGTCGTAACGTGACAACTTCTCGTGTATGAACACTGCCCAGACCGTCTTCGGCTGATCAACTGTCATCCCGATGGCAAAGACCCGGCAAAGCGCCGGGACCGGTGGGGGCGGGGGTCCTCTATGAGGTAGCGGAGGACCCTCGACTCCCTTTCCGGACCGGATGAGCCGGAGACGGAGGCAACCTCCACGGGTCCGACCGACCCCCCAACGGTCGGACCTCCCCCCGGCAAGAACGAGGTAATGATGGGCGAACTGGTGAACCGCATCTGGTCCCGCCCCCGTGGCGAGTGGACCCGCGTGCTGCGCAATGAGCTCCCGTCCCTGGCCGACGAGGTGATCGAGAACCTCCGGCACAGAATCCCGGGATTCGCCGACCTTCTGGAGGACACTGAGCGTGAAAAGGTCCGCTGGGAAGTCGAGCAGGCTCTCCTGGCGGCACTCGGCTACCGGAAGCCGGGCGAGGAGGGCGCCGGGACACCGGCCCTCTCCGACGCCGCCTACGGTGACGAGACGCCCACCGACATCCCGCCCGAGCGGGCCCGGCGCGACCTGTTCGAGGCCCTGATCGGCGAAGTCTCGGTGTCCGAGCGGACGTTGGCCGAGCTGTCCCGGGCGGCCCGGTGGCCGCTGCCGGAGACGGTCCAGGCCATCGCCCTGCCCACTCCGGGCGAAGCACCGCCACTGGCCTCCGTGCTGGGAGACACCCTCATCGGCGCCGTCGGCGACGAGTTGTGCCTGCTGATCCCCGACCCGGACGCGGACTCCGACCCCGCCCCCGACCAGGGCGCGGAGCGGCTCCAGGACGGCGAACGGGACCCGGACCGGGAAGCCCCCGTGGACCCCGGCACCCGTGGCGCGCTGGAAGCCGCGCTGCGCGGCCGGACCGCCGCCGTCGGCCATGTGGTGCCGCTGAACGACGCGGCGTCATCGGTCCGTTGGGCCCGGCGGCTGCTGACCATGGCCCCCGGCCGTGGCGGACCCGAACCCCGGGTGCTCTTCGTCGACGACCACCTGTCGATGCTGCTGCTGCTCCAGGACGAGTCCCTGGTCCGCGCGCTGGCCGCGCGCTGGCTCAAGCCGCTGGTCGGGCTGACCCCCCGGCAGAGCGAACGGCTCCAGATGACCCTGCTGGCCTGGCTCGAGGGCGGTGGCGCGCCCGAAGCGGCCAAGGCGCTGAAGGTGCATCCGCAGACCGTGCGATACCGCCTGCGCCAGATAGAGAAGCTCTTCGGCCCGGGCCTGCGTGACCCGCGAATACGGTTCGAGCTGGAGATGGCGTTGCGCGGCCGCAGGCTGATGGCGCAGATGGACCGCATCCGGCGCCATGCGTCCCGGGTGAGCCGACGACCCCGCACCGGCGCTGCCCCAGGCGTCCGTCCGCTGGGAATCGCCCGGGAGGCACGCGTCAACGGACTCTGACCACAGAGGCGAACACACCGGCACCACCCAGGGCTGCCGACCGCGATGGCGCGGTCGGCAGTCCGGTGCGTGGTCGGTGAGTCCGCATGCCCTCCGGCCACCGCGAGGTCGGTGAGCCCGCGTGGTGCGGTGCGTCAGTGCGGGGACGGCGCCGCGGTGCGGTTCGCCGTGGGGTTCGCCGTGCGCATCGCGGCGTTGAGACCCAGCAGTTCCTTGTACGCGTGGGCGCAGAAGGCGCACTCGGCCAGATGGCGCGCGAGCGCGTGGCCACGTACCCCGCCGCGCCGCACCGAGGCGCCGAGCATGGCGCTGAAGTGGCGGCAGCGGTCGTTCGCCGCGGACTCCAGATGGGACTGGAGATACGACTCCCGCAGCCCCTCACGGGCGCGGAAGGCCAGTGAGGTGACCCCGCTGGGGGAGATGCCCAGCAACGACGCCACGCGCTGCGGGGGTTCCTCCTCGACCAGCGTGTGCCACAGCACCGTCTGCCAGCGTTCCGGAAGCCTGCGGAAGGCGCGGACGAGCAGCTGACGGTCCTCGCGCGCCACCACATGCCACTGGGGGTCGGCCATGGGTGCGTGCTGGAGCCAGGTCTCGAAGTCCGCGGTCAGCAGGATCTGGCGCTCGCCCTCGCTCCACTCCAGCGCCGTGTGACGCACGACGGTCAGCAGATACGGCCGCCACGGCCCCCGCGGTCCGCCGCCCGCCCTGACCGCCTGGAACGTGCGGATGAACGCCTCGGAGGCCAGGTCCTCGGCGTCATGGAGCGCCCGGCAGCAGGTCCGGGCGTACGAGAGCGTCGCCTGGTGGTGGCGGCGGTACAGGATGTCGCCCGAGGCCGGGCTGGTGGCGCCCGAGGCGTACTCCTCCTTGAGCCGACGGGTCAGCTCCTGGTCGGAGGGCGCACCGGCGCCGGTGGCGCAGACCCCCCGCACGCACGGACCGCCCGGCTCCCGGGTGGCGGGAAGGACCGGACGGTCGGGGTGGCCGGGGTGGCCGGGATGGTCCCCGGCGGTGTCGTCGGCGGCCGCGTCACCCGCGGCCCGGTGGTGTGATGCAGCGCGGCGCG
>NZ_RIBZ01000788.1:0-12481 GCF_003721215.1 Streptomyces botrytidirepellens | reverse complement strand
CCGCGGGCCCGCTCCCCCGCCGCGCGCAGGGCGTGCACCTCGGCGTGCGGGCCGCCGGCGCGCTGGTGCCAGCCCTCGCCGACCGGCTGCCCCTCGGCGTCGAGGATGACGCAGCCGACGACGGGGTTGGGGCTGGTGTGGCCGAGACCGCGGGCGGCGAGCGCGACGGCGCGGCGCATGGCGCGGTCTTCGGCCGCTGCGGTTGCCGCTGCTTCGGCTGCGGGGGCCACCGGGTCCTCCTGCCTCTTCGGGCACGGACTCCGGGGCTGTCGGAACGACATGGAACGGGAACGCCGCCGCCGGGGCGCCGGGATCGCTGTGCACGGCCCGCGCAGGAAACGCGGTCGCCACGAAGACGGCGCACCGGTGATGTCGCTACCGCCGCGCACTGCCTCCCATCCGGACTTTCACCGTCGGTCCAGGAATTTCACCTGGTCAACCGGCCGCTGGCGGCGGACGGGTCGCGGACTGTAACCGCCGGTTCGGATTTTCACCGACCCCGGAGTGCGCTGACGTCACTGGTACGGGTTCAGTGTGCCACGGCAATCAGCGCAGGTGGGAGACGGGGCCGGTGTGGGCTGGCTCACCCACCCGGCCCCGGGCCTCATCTCCGCGCGGCGCCGGGCCTCATCCCTGCGCGATGCTGTCGAGCTGTTCGACCGCGGGGCGCAGCGCCCACAGGTCGCCGCCGGACGGGGCCTGGAGCTTGGGCAGGGCCGCGCGGGCCCGGCGGTCGCCCGCGTCGGCCGCCGCGTGCACGATGTCGCTCGCGGCGTACGCCTTGAACTCCAGATCGGGGTACGGCCATGGCGTCGCCCCGGTGGCGGCGGGCAGCAGGAAGTCGACGGCCTTGAAGAGGTTCGAGCCGGTGGGGCCGGTGTAGTGCCACAGGTCGACGCCGACGTGCCGCCCGATGGCCGCCATCCGGGTGTAGGCGACGAGGTTGAACGTGGAGTAGTGGAAGCTGCGGGTGCGGGCGAGTTCCTGGGGCTGGCTGCCGTCGGCCGCGATCTGGGTGTCGATGCGCTTGGTCCGGGCCTCGCGCAGCACCGTGCGGGCGAGGCCGCGGTCGCCCACGGCGGTGGCGATGGCGGCGATCTGCATGTCGGAGAAGGTGCCGTGGTTGTTGCCGGCGGCGCTCTCCTCCTTGCCGAAGTCGCTGTTCACCAGCCAGTCCAGGAACTGCTTGTTCCAGGTGCGGAAGCCCGCGTGGTCGCCCTTGGTCCAGCCCGGGGCGCCGGTGTCGAGGATGGCGGCGGCGTCCAGGAGGCTGGTGAAGCCCTGGGAGAAGTCGATGATGCCGATGGAGCGGCCGTCGTACATGCACGGGATGAACTGGGCGTGGTTCAGGCTGGGGTTCATCCGGGTCGCCGGGGTGACGAACCAGGTGCGCAGGATGTCGGCGGCGTGCTCGGCGTAGCCGCGCTTGCCGGTGTAGTACCAGGCGAGGGACAGCTCGTAGGCGGATTCGAAGACCTTCCCGACCTCGGGACGGTCCGTCATCTTGTCCACATCGGGGTTGCGTTGGCCATCCTTCTGAACGTACGGGCAGCCATACGGATTGTCGTCGGTCTTGGGCTTGCTCGGCCACCAGTAGGGGGCCTGGCTGAAGTAGTCGTGCTTGTCACCGCTGGGTGGCACCTGGTCCTTGTCGGTGACGGTCCACGGCCCCTGGGTCATCCACTGGTCGGCCTGGGTGGTCAGATCGCGCAGGGTCCGCTTCAGCGCTCGGTCTCCGAGCTGGAGTTTCACCTTGGTCAGGGCCAGTCGGGGGCCGTCGAGGACCACCGTGTCCGGCACCCGGCCGGGCCATCGGCCGCGCTCGGCGCCGTGGGCGGACGGCGTCGCCAGGGCGGCCAGGAGGAGGAGCAGGGCGGCGAGAGCGACGATCGCGCGGGTGGGTCTCCCGCGCTCCGCTGGAGTCGCAACCATCGGGCACTCCAATCAGATATCTGAACCGAATTCAGAATCGAGATTGGAGGTCAGATTAAGGATGGATCATGACCACGACAAGAGATCGCGCCGAAATAGCCTTGAGCCGACCCCCGGAGCATGCGCAGAGTACGCACATGAGCAGCGACGAGCAGCGGTACGAAGCCGCCCATGAGTGACGTACGGCGCGCCCGCCTGGCCGTCGCCACGGTGTTCGCCGTCCACGGCGCGGTCACCGGCAACTTCGCCACCCGTATCCCCTGGGTGCAGGAGCAGTTGGGCATCAGCGCCGGACAACTCGGGATCGCCCTCGCCTTCCCCGCCATCGGCGCCTCCTGCGCGATGCCGCTGGCCGGGGCGGTCAGCCACCGCTTCGGCGCCCGCGCCGCGCTGCGCGGGCTGATCGCCCTGTGGTGTCTGGCCCTGGTCCTGCCCCCGCTCGCCCCCGGCCCGGTGTGGCTGTGCGGGGCGCTCTTCGTGTACGGGGCGACCGCCGGGATGGCCGACGTCGCCATGAACGCCCTCGGCGTGGAGATCGAGGAACGGCTCGGCCGGTCGATCATGTCCGGGCTGCACGGCATGTGGAGCGCGGGAGCGCTGCTCGGCTCGGCGGCGGGCACGGTCGCCGCCCACGCGGACACCGACGCCCGGGTGCACCTCGGGATCGCCGCCGCCGTGCTCACGCTGCTGGGCACCGTCGCCTGCCGGTGGGTCCTCGACCTGCGCAGCGCCCCCGAGGAGCACCCGCCGCCGCGCTTCGCCCTGCCGCCCCGGTCCGCGCTGGTCATCGGCGCGGTGGGGTTCTGCGCGGTCTTCGCCGAGGGCGCGAGCCTGGACTGGTCGGCGGTCTATCTGCGCGAGGTGCTGGACTCCTCCCCCGGTGTCGCCGCCGCCTGTACCACGGCCTTCTCCTGCATGATGGCCGCGGCCCGGTTCGCCGGTGACGCGGTGGTGGGCCGCATCGGTCCGGTGCGGACCGTACGCGCGAGCGGCGTGCTGGCCACGCTCGGCGGCGTGCTCGTGGTCACCGCCGTGGGCCCGGCGCAGGCGATCGCCGGATTCGGCCTCATCGGCCTGGGCATCGCCGTCGTCGTCCCCCTCGCCTTCGCCGCCGCCGGGCGCAGCGGCCCGGCCCCGAGCCAGGCGATCGCGGGCGTCGCGACGATCACGTACACCTCGGGTCTGATCGCCCCGGCGGCCATCGGCTCGATCGCCGACATGACCTCGCTGACCGCCTCGTTCGGCCTGGTCACGGCGCTGGCGCTGGGGCTGGTGGTCGGGGCCGGGGTGCTGCGCCGGGCCGCCTCGGCGACCCCGGACACCGCCGCCGAGCCCGGCCGGGCGGACCGGGCCCCCGACACGACGGCCTCCTAGTCGTTCACGCCTAGCGGGTCACGAATGTCGTGGTCGTGAAGGAGGTCTTGTCCCGGGAGCCGGTGCCATCGGTGATCCACCAGTGGGTGGGCTGCTCGCCGTAGGTGCCGAACAGGGTGCCGGATCCCCAGTTCAGGATCAGTTCGTCCTTGTCGTCGCCGTCGAAGTCGGCGGCGCCCGCGGGCCGGGCGTGCCGCCACTTCGCGGGCGTCTTCTCGCCGTCCGCCTTCGCGGGCCCCTGCCGCGTGACCCGGGTGCGCTTGTCGCCGTCGATGAGGGTGGCCCCCTCGTACGTGGCGACCAGGACGCCGTCGCGGCCGTCGCCGTCCGGGTCGGCGGCCGCGAACCCGCCGGGCCCGTAGTCGGTGCTCGCACCCTTGGGCGCCTCCGGCAGCCGGTGCGTGACGGGTGCGCCGCCGCTGCCGGGGTACAGGGCCAGCGATCCGCCGACGTCCGGCGGCTCGGTCTCGTTGCCCGGTTCGTCGTTGCGGGAGCCGTCGTCCCCGATGGCCACGTCGCGCTGCCCGTCGCCGTCGAAGTCGCCGAAGGCGTGGGCGTTCCCCGCACGCAGCTTCCTGCCCTCGGCGGACAGGCCGCTGCCGCGGCGGGCCGGGTGGAGGGTGTTGCCGGACTGCTCGCCGTCGCTGATGGCATGGACCAGCAGGGAGGTCGGGCGGGTATTGCCGGACGGGTCGATGTCGTCCGCGACCAGGTCCCCGTCCGTCCACGGCAGGGAGGTGTCGGTGCGCTTCGCCTCGCCGGAGCGGGTGAACGGGCCGTACAGCACCACCGCGGAGGAGTGGTTCTGGGCGAGCCCCGCGAGGTCGTGGTGGCCGTCGCCGTCGAAATCGCCGCGCACCACCGAGGTCACGCCCAGCTTGGACGCGCTCTCCGGCAGCCGCACCGGGGTCGCCCCGGCACCCTTGCGCGGCCCGTCGGGTCCGCCCCAGGTGACGTACGGGCCGGACCGCGAAGAGATGATGTTCCGGTCCTCCACTTCCTTCCCCACCGCCACGGTCGCGACGACGTCCGAAAACCCGTCGCCGTCCAGGTCGGCGGTGGTCACGTCCTTCTCGGCGACGGACTCGGCTTCTCCGGGGCCCGGCGGGGGGTTCGTCGGCGGGGCGGGCAGGCCCAGGTCGCGGCGACCGAGGACGGTGTGCGTCGCGGGGTCGAGTCCCTTCGCCGAACCGTAGATCACCGCGACCCGCTCGTCACGGCCGGCCTGCGCCGGATCGCCCGGGGCCGCGGCGGGCACCACGAGGTCGCGGTGGCCGTCCCCGTTGAGGTCGTCCGGGTCCTTCGACCCCGTTCCCCGGCCCGGTGCCCGGCTCTCGGCGGGAGCGCTGGGCTGCCCCGTGTGCTCCTTGGAGGAGGACGGTTCGCCGCCGCCGTCCGGGCCGCATCCGGTGAGCGGCGCGAGGGCCAGGCAGAGAGCGCCGACGACGAGAGCGCGGGAGGTGGATCGAGATGCCATGCGCGTGACCCTCACACCCCTTATGGCGCCAACTCCAGGGCGGCGGCGAGACTGTTGCCCAGTTGTCGATCAACTGTGCGGTTGTGGGGGCGGTCGAGAGCCGAGCGGCGCGTTTTCGGCCAACTAACATTGCTCCGATCCCCCTGTCGACGGAAACCGAAGTGGAGCAGTCATGGGCCTCGGCGTGCGCTGGACCCTGCACGGCGACGGGCGCACCCCCGCCCCCGGAGCCGTCGTCCGGCCGGATGAACGGCTGTCGTGGCCGAGGACGGCGGGCCTCGGCGCGCAGCATGTCGTGGCGATGTTCGGCGCCAGCTTCGTCGCCCCCGTATTGATGGGCCTCGACCCCAACCTCGCGATCATGATGTCCGGGGTCGCGACCATGCTGTTCCTGCTGGCCACCCGCGGCCGGGTGCCCAGCTATCTGGGGTGCAGCCTGTCGTTCGTCGGGGTGGCCGCGGTGATCCGGGCGCAGGGCGGCGGCAGCGCCGCCGTCACCGGGGCGATCCTGGTCGTGGGCGGCGCGCTGCTGCTGAGCGGGCTCGCGGTACGGCGGTTCGGGGCGCGCATCATCCACGCGGCGATGCCGCCCGTGGTGACCGGTGCGGTGGTCATGCTGATCGGCTTCAACCTCGCGCCTGTGACCGCCTCGACGTACTGGCCCGCCGACCAGTGGACCGCGCTGCTGACCATGCTGGTCACCGGGGCGGCCGTGGTCTGTCTGCGCGGCTTCTGGTCGCGCATCGCGATCTTCCTCGGGCTGCTCTTCGGCTACGCGATCTCCTGGGTCTTCGACCGCGCCTTCGGCACGATCCACTCGATCGGTGGCAGCGGCAAGGTCACCGACCACTGGCGGCTGGACCTGTCCGGCGTCGCCAAGGCCGACTGGGTCGGGCTGCCGTCCCTGCACGCGCCCGAGTTCCACTGGTCGGCGATCCTGGTCGCGCTGCCGGTCGTCATCGCGCTGATCGCCGAGAACGCCGGGCACGTGAAGGCCGTCGGCGAGATGATCGGCGACCCGCTGGACGACCAGCTCGGCACGGCGATCGCGGCGGACGGCGCCGCGACCGTGCTGTCCACCGCGGTCGGCGGCCCGGCCACCACCACGTACTCCGAGAACATCGGCGTCATGGCCGCCACCCGCGTCTACTCCACCGCCGCCTACTGGGCCGCGGCCGGATTCGCCCTCCTCTTCGGCCTGTGCCCGAAGTTCGGCGCGGTCGTGGCGGCGGTGCCGGGTGGAGTGCTGGGCGGCATCACGGTGATCCTGTAC
Source organism: Streptomyces botrytidirepellens (assembly GCF_003721215.1). Classification (NCBI taxonomy): domain Bacteria; kingdom Bacillati; phylum Actinomycetota; class Actinomycetes; order Kitasatosporales; family Streptomycetaceae; genus Streptomyces; species Streptomyces botrytidirepellens. Next base: position 6,425 of record NZ_RIBZ01000788.1, on the reverse strand, counting down.
GGCATGATCGGGCTGCTCGGTGCGCAGATCTGGGTGCACAACGACGTGGACCTCCGGAACCCGCTCAACCTGGTGCCGGTCGCGGCGGGCGTGGTCATCGGCGTCGGGGGCGTGAACCTGAAGATCAGCGACAACTTCGAGCTGAGCGGGATCGCGCTCGGGACGATCGTGGTGATCGTCGGCTATCACGCGCTGCGGGCGCTGGCGCCAGAACACCTGAAGCCGTCGCGGGAACCGCTGCTGGACGCGGGGACGAGCACGTACGACGACGACACCCGCGCGTCGTAGGGCCTGTCCCCGGCCCCGCCCCCTCCCGAACCGGGGACACCCCGGGCCCCGGCGCGGGTGCTGCGCGGTTACTCGCCCGCAGAGCCCCGCCGGGCCCCGCAGACCCGGCGCAGAACGGCACGGGGCAGCGCCTACGACGACGGCGCGTCGTAGGCCCTGTCCCCAGCCCCGCCCCTCCCCGAAACCGGGGACACCCCGGACCCCGGCACCATTGCGCGCCACGCGGACGCCCTCGTAGGGCGGCTGCGGGGGCCCAGATTCCGTCCGGGAAGCGCCCCCGACACCACGGGCTGACCCGATACGACCGTGCCGACGGACGGCACCCGGCGCGGTGCCATGGCCGCCGGACGCTCATCCCGAGCCGCGCACGCGACAGCTCCGCCACGGGGCAGCGCGGACGGAGCTCGGATCACGGCCCCAACCGGGGCCCGCCGTCTTCTCGACGCGGCCGGGACACCACCCAGCCCGGGGCACGGGGTGCCCCCGGTTTCGGGAAGGGGCGGGGTGGGGGATCCAGCCCTGGGGCTCAGCCGCTGGGAGGTGGCCGCTGGCGCGGCGGGCTGCCGCTGCCCTGAGACGACTTTAGGGACACCCGAACACACCGCCCGGCGGGGCGGAGACGGCGCCCCGGCGCCGGTGCCCAAAACGGCGGCTGGGGCGCTGGGCGGGGCGCTCCGTGCCGGGCGGGGGCCGGGGTGTCCCCGAGTTCGGGAAGCGGCGGGGTGGGGGATCAGGCCCCCCGGGTCAGCCGCTGGGGGTCAGGTCCTGGAGGCCCACCACCCGCAGCAGTTCCAGGCGCTCGGCCGACTCCGTGCCCGGGGCCGCCGTGTGGACGATCAGGCGCTGGGCGTGTTCCGCGCTCAGCAGGACCTCGCAGTCCAGCTCCAGCTCCCCCACCACCGGATGTACGAACCGCTTGACGGTCGAGCGGCGCACCGCGACCTCGTGCGTCTCCCACAGCGCCGCGAACTCCGGGCTGGCCGCGCGCAGTTCGGCGACCAGGGCCGCCGGGCCCGGGTCGTCGGGGCGGGCGGCGACCACGGCGCGGAGGCTGGCCACGTGAATGCGGGCGTGCTCCTTCATGTCCTCGGTCGGGAAGAGCCCGGAGCCGGAGTCCTGCGGCGGCCGGAGGAAGAAGCTCCGGACGATGTTGCGGTCGCCCGGCGGGCGGGCGCAGATGTCGCCGACCAGGGCGGCCGCCATCGCGTTCTGCGCCAGCACATCGCCCCAGTCGGTGATCACCTGCGCCGGGGTGTCGTACAGCCGGTCCAGGACCCGCAGCAGCCCGGGGCGTACGTGCCCCGACGTGGTGCGGTCGCGCGGCGGTTCCTCCCCGACCAGGTGGAAGAGGTGGTCGCGTTCGTCGTCGGTGAGCCGGAGCGCACGCGCGAGCGCGGTCAGCATGTGGCGGGACGGGCGCGGGCCGCGGGCCTGTTCCAGCCGGGTGTAGTAGTCCGGGGACATGCCGGTGAGCTGGGCGACCTCCTCCCGGCGCAGCCCGGGCGTGCGCCGCCGCGGGCCGGGGGTCAGCCCGACGTCGGCGGGGCCGAGGCGGGCGCGGCAGCGGCGCAGGAAGTCCGCGAGTTCCGTACGGTGCACGGCTCCATCGTCGCGCCGCGGCCGTTCCGTATCCAGGGTCTGCCGATCCCTGGATAGGGAGGTCTCTCCCGTCGCTCCACCGCCCGGCGCAGGCTGACCACCAAGCGATCAGGAGCGAAGGATGGATGATCCAATGCCGTTGATTCTGGTGACGGGTGTGACGGGACGCGTGGGGCAGCGGTTCACGAAGCGGCTGCTGGAGGGGGCCCGGTCCGGTACCGAGGTACGGGTGCTGGTCCGCGACGAGGAGCGGGGCGCGCCGTTCGCGGCGCTCGGCGCGCAGGTCGCGGTGGGTGATCTGCGCGAGGAGAAGGACCTGCGGAAGGCCATGGACGGGGCGCACGCCGTGGTCAACATCGCGGCGGCGTTCCGCGGGGTGCCGGACGAGGAGGCGTGGGCGGTCAACCGGGACGCAGCGGTGGCGCTGGGACGGGCCGCGGTGGAGGCGGGCACGAGCCGGTTCGTCCAGGTCAGCACCAATCTCACGTACGGCGCCTCGCGCGGGCGGCCGCTGGTGGAGGACGACGAGAGCGTGCCCGGCGGCGTGCTGTGGGGCGCGTACCCCGCCTCGAAGGCGGAGGCCGAGCGCGAGCTGCTGGCACTGCACCGAAAGCACGGTCTCGACCTGCGGATCGGCAGTCTGGCCTTTGTGTACGGGGACGGCGATCCGCATCTGGCCGAATCGCTCCAGCTGGGCGGTACCTGGGCCGGGAACCAGCGGCTGGCCATGGTCCACCACGCGGATGTGACCCAGGCGCTGCTGCGGCTGCTGCGCGCGCCCGGCGGTACGGCGGGCGGCTCGGTGTCGGGGCGGAAGTACAACATCGTGGACGACGCCCCGGCGACCATGGTCGAGCTGCACCAGATCCTCGGGGCGCCGCTCCCCGAGGGCCTGACCGAGCGGACGGACGGCGACACCTGGTGGGGGTGCACCTCCAACCGGCGGCTGCGCGAGGAGCTGGGCTGGCGTCCGCTGTACCCGACGATGTGGACGGCCTACGACGCGGGCGCGCTGTAACGGTCCGCACCGAACCGTTGCGCCGTCCGGGGGATGTGACGGCACACCAGCTGCCGACCAGGGGCGCGCGCTGCCACGCTGTCCCCATGACGATGCCCGCCCAGCGGCTGGATGCGCCGCGCACCGTGCAGAGCGTCGTGGCGCGCATGAGCGCGCTCGGCGCGGCGCTGCCGCCCGAGGACGGGGTGGCGGTCTTCAACCGGGTGTATCTGTCGGTCACCGAGGAGGTCGGCCGCCGCCTCGGCACCGGCTACTTCCAGGACCCGGCCACCACCGAGGAGTTGGACGTGCGGTTCGCCGCCCGCTATCTGGCGGCGGTCGACGCGGGGGTGGCCGGGCGGCGGCCACCGGCCTGCTGGCGGCCGCTGTTCGAGCTGCGCGGCCACCCCGCCGTCCGTCCGGTGCAGTTCGCGATGGCCGGGATCAACGCCCACATCGGGCATGACCTGGCGCTCGCGCTGGTGGACACCTGTCGGTCCCGGGGCGCGGAACCCGCCGCCCTGGAGGGCGACTTCGACCGGGTCGGGGCGCTGCTGGCCGGGCTGGAGGAGCGGATCCGGGAGGAGCTGATGCCCGGCCCGGATCTGCTGGAAGCGGCCGATCCGCTGACCCATCTGGTCGGCTCGTGGAGCCTGGACAAGGCGCGGGACGCCGCATGGTCGGCGTTCCGCGCCCTGTGGGGACTGCGGGGCCTGCCGGAGCTGGTGGAGGAGTTCGCGGAGCGGATCGACAAGAGCGTGGGGCTCGTCGGGCGCTGTCTGCTCACTCCCCTGCCGTCCGGCGGCTGAGGGCGCTCAGTCCTCGGGGAGTTCGACGGGCGCGATCTCGTCGTACACGTCGCCCGGCCCCGGGTTGCCCGGATCGGTGGCGCCGCCGAAGCGGTGCATCACGCCCCACACCGCGTTGAGCGCGGTCTGTACGGCGCCCTCGGCCCAGCCCGCGGTCCAGGAGATGTCGTCCCCCGCGAGGAAGATGCCGCGCTGATCGGCCGGCAGCCGGTCCTGCATGAAGTGGGTGAACAGCCGCCGCTGGTAGCGGTAGTGGCCGGGCAGGTTGGCCTTGAACGCGCCCATGAAGTACGGCTCGTTCTCCCACGACACCGTGACCGGGCTGCCGATGATGTGCTTGCGGATGTCGACCTTCGGATAGATCTCCGACAGCGACTTCAGCATGACCTCCATCCGCTCGTTCGCGGACAGCGGCAGCCACTTGAGGCTGTCGTCGCACCAGGTGTACGAGAGGCAGATGACGGCGGGCCGGTCCGGGCCGTTGTCCAGGAGGTACGTACCGCGGGTCATCCGGTCGGTGAGCGTCATGCTCATCGTGTCCCGGCCCGTTTCCTCGTCCTTGTCGAGCCAGAACGGCCGGTCGACGGGCACGAAGAGCTTGCTGGACTCCATGTAGTGGGTGCGCTCGATCGCCGTCCAGTGGTCGATCGGGAAGAGCGAGTCATCGCAGTCGATCTTGGAGAGCAGCATCCAGGACTGCGCGGTGAAGACGACCGCCCCGTACGAGCGGATGTCCCCGTTCGCGTCCGTCACCACGATCCGGTCGCCCGCGGCGCGGTGCAGCCGGGTCACGGCCGGGCGCGGCGCGCCGTCGTGGAGGGAGGACAGCGAGGTGCCCTGCGCCCAGTGGACGATCTTCTCGGGCTCGCGCTCCCACAGCCGCAGCGGGAGCTGCTGGCTGCCGCCGACGATGCCGCGGTGGTGGTCGTCGGCCTCGGTGTAGACGACGCGGAGGATCTCCAGGATGGAGTTGGGGAAGTCGGTGTCCCAGCCGCCGGTGCCGAAGCCGACCTGGCCGAAGATCTCCCGGTGGCGGAAGGACGTGAAGGCCGAGGAGTCGCAGAGGAAGCCGTAGAACGTCTGGTTGTCGAGCTTCTCCACGAGCTTCGCCCAGATCTCGCGGATGCGCGGGACGTCGCGTTCGCGGATGGCGCGGTTCATGTCGGAGAAGTCGGCGCCCTCCTCCAGGCAGGCGTTCCAGGCGTCCGCGACCTCCCGGTACACCTGCGGCAGGTCGTCGATGGTGCGGGCGTAGTGGGACTCGCCCTTGAGGTCGACGACGGTGGAGGGGGTGTCCGGGGCCAGCGGGTTGGGGAACGGCTCGGTGGTGAGGCCGACCAGGTCGATGTAGTGCTGGAGCGCGGTGGAGGACGGCGGGAACCGCATCGCGCCCATCTCGGCCGTCAGTTCCCCGTCGCAGCCCTCGAAGCCGACGGTGCGCAGCCGTCCGCCGATCCGGTCGGCCTCGTACACGACGGGCCGCAGGCCCATCTTCATCAGCTCGTACGCGGTCACGATGCCGGACAGCCCGCCGCCGATGACCGCGACCTCGCTGCCGTGCTCGGTCGCCGGTATCTGGCCGAGGCCCGCGGGGTGGGCGAGGAAGTCGTCGTAGGCGTACGGGAAGTCCGGGCCGAACATCGTGACGGGCGGAAGGGTGTCGGTGTGCGCGGACTCGTGCTCGTCATGGACGGCGGTGGGCACCGTGGACGTCATCGGGTACGGACTCCTTGCGGATCGAGCGAGGGTGAGGGGGGAAGGCGGGGGGCGGGGTCTCAGCCGAGGGACCCGTACAGCCCGGGGCGGCGGTCGCGCAGATACGTGTTGATCCGGCGCGAGGTGGCCAGCAGCCGGGGGTCGGCGTCGCCGAGGACGAGTTCCTCGGAGCGCCCGGCCCGGGCGCGCATGGTGCCGTCGGGCCCGGCCAGACAGCTCAGCCCGATGAAGTCGAACTCGCCCTCGGGGCCGCTGCGGTTGACGTACGCGATGTACATCTGGCTCTCGAAGGCCCGCACCGGGACGAGGGATTCCGCGACGAACTGGAAGGGGTGCATCTGCGCGGTCGGCACCAGCAGCAGATCGGTCCCGGCCAGGGCGTGGGCCCGGACGTTCTCCGGGAACTCCACGTCGTAGCAGATCATGATGCCGATCGTCAGCCCGCCGAGCTCGGCCTGGACGACGGGGGTGTCGCCGGGGGTGAACCAGTCGTTCTCGAAGCACCCGAAGAGGTGGGTCTTGCGGTAGTTGGCGAGCGGGGTGCCGTCCGGGCCGACCAGACGGGCGGAGTTGTGGACGGCCTGCCCGGCGCGCTCCGGGTAGCCGTAGAGGACGGCGATGCCGTGCTCGGCGGCGATCTCGGCGACGGCGCGGCCGCTCGGCCCGTCGGCGGGCTCGGCCAGCCGGTGCACACCGTCGCCGATGGCGTAGCCCGTGAGGAACATCTCGGACGTGACCAGCAGCCCGGCCCCGTCCGCGGCGGCGCGCTCGGCGGCGGCGTCGAGGGCCTTGAGGTTACGGGCGGGGTCGCCGGGGTGACCGGAGCTCTGGAGCAGGGCGGTGCGCAGCGGCGGCATGGAGACCTCTGGGGAGACGTGACCGTACGCAGAAAACGGTACGTTGCGCCGAGAACGGCCGACAAGCCGCGATCGTTGCGCTCTCGCCGTGGATCCGTTACGGGTTTTCGGCCCGGTACGGCGATTCGTTGCGCCGGGGCCGGAGCGGCAACAGCCGCT
>NZ_RIBZ01000784.1:0-12362 GCF_003721215.1 Streptomyces botrytidirepellens | reverse complement strand
CGGCGGAGGAGCCCGGGCAGGAACCGGCCCGATGAGCGGCGACGAGACGGCGGCGGCCCGAGCCGGTGCCGCCGGGGCGAGCGCGGCCGGGGTCCTGGCGCTGCTGCGGCGGCGCGGGCAGACCGTGGCCGTCGCCGAGTCCCTGACCGGCGGCCTGGTGGCCGCCGAGCTGACCGCCGTGGACGGGGCCTCCCACGCCTTCCGCGGCTCGGTGACCGCCTACGCCACCGACCTCAAGCGCGACCTGCTGGGCGTGGACGGCGCGCTGCTGGCCGAGCGTGGGGCGGTGGACGCGGAGGTCGCCCGGCAGATGGCGGGGGGCGTACGGCGCGCCCTGGGCGCCGACTGGGGCGTGGCGACCACCGGTGTGGCGGGTCCCACACCGCAGGACGGAAAGCCCGTGGGCACCGTCCACGTGGCCGTCGCCGGGCCCTCGAACAAGCCCGCGGCCGCGGCGCTGCGGCTGGCGGGGGACCGGGCCGGAATCCGCGCAGAGAGCGTTCGCGCCGCGGTCAAGCTGCTGTTCAGCGAATTGATCGCGACAGCGGGGGCACAGGATACGGAACAACACGACGAATTTTGATGTTTGCAGCCCTGAGTGAACACGACATCGCTCCCCGCACGGGCACAGCCAGAGGCGGTACGGTGGGGCGAGAAGGATCCGGATCCGAGGTCCGAGGAGGGAGCCAGCGATGATTCTGCTCCGTCGCCTGCTGGGTGACGTGCTGCGCCGGCAGCGCCAGCGCCAGGGCCGTACTCTGCGCGAGGTTTCCTCCTCCGCCCGGGTGTCGCTCGGCTATCTGTCAGAGGTCGAGCGCGGGCAGAAGGAAGCCTCTTCCGAGCTGCTGTCGGCGATCTGCGACGCCCTGGACGTACGGATGTCACAGGTCATGCGCGAGGTCAGCGACGAGCTGTCGCTCGCGGAGCTGGCGGAGTCGGCCACGGCGAGCGAGAAGGTGCCAGCACCGATGCGGCCCATGCTCAATTCGGTGTCCGTCACCTCTGTGACGGGCGTCCCGGACGAGCGGGTGACCATCAAGCCGCCCAAGGAGGCTGTGGACGTCGTGGCGGCCTGACGGCCCCACGTCAGCGCGGAAGCTCTTCGAGCCCCGGCCGGTAGCGATACCGGCCGGGGCTCGATGTTTGACCGGCGCCTTTCCGGTCACCTGACTGGTGGAGAGGTAATCAAGGGGGGCCAAACGGTCGAACAGGAGGAAGTGGATGTCTGTGGTCAAGAGCCCGCTCGCCGAGGAGAACCTCAAGGTCGTCAGCGACGCTCTGCAAGGCGCCCTCGTCGACCTCGTCGACCTCGCCCTGGTGGGCAAGCAGATCCACTGGACGGTCATCGGACCGCGTTTCCGCACGGTTCACTTCCAGCTCGACGATGTGGTGTCGACGGCCAGGACGCACGCCGACACGGTCGCGGAGCGCGCCTCGGCGCTCGGGATAGCGCCGGACGGACGGGCCGAGACGGTGGCCAAGCAGAGCGCCATCGGCAACGTCAAGGATGGCTGGACCCAGGACACGGACGCCGTGAGGACGCTCGTGGACGCACTCGGGTCCGTGATCTCCCGCATGCGCGAGCGCATCGCCGCGACGGACGAGCCGGATCCGGTGACCCAGGACATTCTCATCGGGCTCACCCGGGACCTGGAGAAGCACCACTGGATGTTCCAGGCGGAGAACGTCAACGGACACTGAACGACGAGACAGGCAAGGGCGGTACTTCCGCTCGCACCCTGTGTGGTCATCGCCGGGGCACGGCCCCCCGGCCTCCGGCGATGGCCGCACAGTCTGCGAGCTGACGGACGTCGGCTCATGGCCCGCCGCGGGGGGTGCCCCGCTCTGGGTGCGCCCCGCGGTGCGGCTGGGCACACTGGGGGAGCGCGGGGGTCCGACACGCGCTGACGGGCCTCCTGTGCGCCCTCCCGCCGCGTGCGAACAGGCGTCTAGCGTCGCCCGAAGGAGGCAGCATGGCAGCCGTGGGAGGGGCCGGCACCCTGCGCCGAAGGCCGGTTCGATGGGTGATCGCGCTCGTTCTCGGCGGCCTGTGGTGGTGGTCCGTGCTCCGGCTGGCGGTGCAGCCGACCGGTACCGGACCGGTCGAGGGGGCGTTCGCCGTCGGCGGCTGGGGGCTGAGCCTGCTGCCCGTGCACTGCGGTCCCTCGCCCCGGCGCGGAGGCGTGCGCGAGCGGATCACCAGGGCATCGCGACTCCGCCATTCGGGCGCAGGATCTGGCCGGTCGTGAACGCGGAGGCGTCCGACGCCAGGTGCAGCACGGCATGGGCGACGTCCTCCGGCTCGCCCACCCGCCCCAGCGGTGCGTGGCGGACCATGGGGGCCTCGGCGCGCCGCTGCTCCTCGGCGGTGCCGCGCCGTGTCATGGGCGTACGGACCCAGCCGGGGGCGACCGCGTTGACGCGGATGCCGTGCGGTCCCATCTCGGCGGCGAGGATCCGGGTCAGCTGGACCACGGCGGCCTTGGCGACGCCGTAGCACAGCAGCCCGGGGGTGCCGGAGTCGATCGCGCCGGACGCCATGGTGACGATGGACCCGCCGGCGCCGTGGTCGATCATGGCGCGGGCCGCCTCCTGGCAGCCGTACAGCACGCCCTTGAAGTTGACCGCCAGCACCCGGTCCAGATCGTCCTCCGCGGTCTCCAGGACCGTGCTGCGGTGCATGATCCCGGCGATGGCCGCCATCACGGCGAGGTGGCCCCCGGCGCGGACGGCCGCCGTTGCGGCGGCGGAGACGACGGCCGCGACCTGGGCGCGGTCGGTGACGTCGAGGGGGTGGGCGTGGGCGCTGCCGCCGTCGGAGGTGATGCGCTCCGCTGTGCGCCGGGCTCCGTGCTCGTCGAGATCGGCGCAGTGCACGACCGCCCCGGCCGCCGCCAGCAGGATGGCGGTGGCGCGTCCGATGCCGCTCGCGGCGCCGGTGACCAGTGCGGTGCGGCCGGTGAGGTCGTACGCCGTGACGGTCATGGGCCGACCGTACGACCGGATCTGACGGTCCGTCAATTACTGTGACGGGCCCGGGTCGGGCGGCTCCGGCTGGCACACCGGGCACCAGAAGGTCGTACGCTCCTGACCCGCGCGGCCCTGGTCCGCGGCGCGCACCGGCGTACCGCAGCGCAGACAGGGGCGCCCCGCCCGGCCGTACACCCACAGCCGCCGGTCGGGGCGCGCCTGCGCCGTGGTGACCCGGGCCCGGCGCGTCCGGTTGGCCTCCAGGAGCCGCTTGGCGAGGTCCACCAGGCGCTCGGGGGAGGGCACGCGGCCGATCGGCAGCCAGGGCGGGACCCGCAGCACGAAGCACAGCTCGCACGTGTACACATTGCCGATCCCGGCCAGGTTGCGCTGGTCCAGCAGCGCCTCGCCCACCGGGCGGGACGGGTCGGCGAGCAGCCGCCCCAGCGCCTCGTCCGGATCCCAGTCCGGGCCGAGGAGATCGGGCCCGAGGTGGCCCACCGCGCGGTCCTCGTCCGCGGTGCGCAGCAGCTCCAGGACCGGGAGGCGGTAGCCCACGGCGGTGCGCTCGGCCGTGGCCAGGACGGCGCGGATCTGGTGGTGCGGGCCGCCGCGCCAGCGCTCGCCGTGGCCGTACACCAGCCACGCGCCGTCCATCCGCAGATGGGAGTGGAGGGTCAGCCCGCCCTCCACCCGGGTCAGCAGATGCTTGCCGCGCGCGACCACCTCGAGGACCCGGCGGCCGGTGAGGTCGACGGTCGCCAGCCGGGGCACCCGCAGATCACAGCCGGTGAGCGGCGGGCCCGCCAGGGCGTCGTCCAGGCGCCGGGCCGTCTGCCAGACGGTGTCTCCCTCGGGCATCCCGCCCCCTCAGGGACGCAGCCGCAGGCCGCGCGGGGTCGCGTGGAAGCCCGCGGCCTCCAGGAGGCGGCCGATCGGCGAGGACAGCGCCGCGGCGCCGTTGACCCGCTCGACGGTCACCGAGCCGAGGACGCCCGCGCGGGCGGACTGGGCCAGGGCCTCGACCGCGGTACGCAGCCGGGCGTCCTCCTCCGGGGATGCCGCCTCGGCCTCGCCCGCGGGCCAGGCGAGCAGGGTCTTGCCGCCGCGCTCCATGTAGAGGGTCAGCTCCCCGTCGACCAGCGCCACCAGCGCGCCCGCCTTGCGGCCCGGCCGGTGGTTCGCGCCCGCGGGCGGATCGGGCCAGGGGAGGGCCGCGCCGTACGCGTTGGCGGGGTCGGCGGCGGCGAGGACGGTGGTGCGCTGGGACGACTGCCCCGGCGGACCGCCGTTACCGCCCGGGTAACCGCCCGGACCGCCGTAACCGCCTTGGGCGCCGAAGGCCGCGCCCGCCGCCCGGTCGCGCGCCGTGCTGACCGCGCGCAGCCGGTCGACCGCGCCGTCCATCGCGAACTGCGCGGCCCCCAGCCCCTCCACCACATAGCCGCGGCGCGCCTGGCCCGTCTCCTCGAAGGCGGACAGCACCCGGTACGCGGCGGAGAAGCCGCCCTCGACCCCCTCGGCGGCGACCGCCCCGCGGGTGACCACCCCGTGCCGGTCCAGCAGGGTGCGCGCCAGGGCGTGCGCCCGGTGGGTGGGCTCGGTCTCGCGCTCCGGCAGCAGCGACCAGCGCCCGGCGACGGTCGGCGGCCCGCTGCGCGAGGCGGTGGGGCGGCCGGTGCGCCCCGTCAGCGTGCCGTACCGGCCCCGGGGGACCGTGCGCTTGGCGCGGTGGGCGGTGGCCCCCGCGGTGCGGCCCGAGCCCAGCAGGGAGCGCAGCGGGGCCAGGGTGTCGCCGGTGAGCCGGCCGGACCAGGCCAGGTCCCATATCGCGTCGGCGAGCTGGGCGTCCTGGAACTCGTGACCGGCGGCCCGGACCTGATCGGCGATCTGCCGGAAGAACAGCCCGAAGCCCCCGGCCAGCGCGTCCAGCACGGCCTGGTGGAGCGGCCCCGCCTCGAAGGGGTGCGGGGTGTGCAGGAGCAGCGGGGCGGTCTCGGCGAGATGGAGGGTGACCCAGCCGTCCTTGCCGGGCAGCGCGCCCGCACCGGCCCAGACGACCTCACCGGCGGCGGTCAGCTCGTCCAGCATCGTCGGGTTGTAGTCGCCGACCCGGGAGGGCAGGACGAGCTTCTCCAGGGCGGACGCCGGGACCGGTGCGCCCTGGAGCTGCTCGATGGCGCGCACCAGCCCGTCGATGCCCCGCAGGCTGTGGGTGCCCAGATGCTGCCACTGGGGGAGGAAGGCGGCGAGCGCCGAGGGCGGTACGGGCTCCAGCTCCTCGCGCAGCGCGGCCAGCGAGCGCCGTCGCAGGCGGCGCAGCACGGTGGCGTCGCACCACTCGTGCGCCGTGCCCGCCGGATGGAATTCGCCCTGGACGACGCGGCCGCTCGCGGCCAGGCGCTGGAGGGCGCCGTCGGTGACGGCCGTGCCCAGGCCCAGCCGGGCGGCCGCCTCGGCGGAGGTGAACGGGCCGTGGGTGCGGGCGTAGCGGGCCAGCAGATCGCCGAGCGGGTCGCCCACAGGCTCGGTGAACGCCTCGGGGACGCCCACCGGCAGCGCCGTGCCCAGTGCGTCGCGCAGCCGCCCCGCGTCCTCGACGGCCGCCCAGTGCTCCTCGCCCGCGATACGGACCCGGATCGCGCGCCGGGCCCGCTCCAGCTCCTCCGCCCACGCCGGGTCGGCGCCGCGCCCGGCCAGTTCGGCGCCGGTGAGCGGGCCGAGCAGCCGCAGCAGATCGGCGACGCCCTCGGCGTCCTTGGCACGGCGGTCCTCGGTGAGCCACTGAAGCTCGCGCTCCAGCTCGTCCAGGACGTCGGCGTCCAGCAGCTCGCGCAGCTCGGCCTGGCCCAGCAGCTCGGCCAGCAGCCGCGAGTCGAGGGAGAGGGCCGCGGCGCGCCGCTCGGCCAACGGCGAGTCGCCCTCGTACAGGAACTGCGCCACGTAGCCGAAGAGCAGCGAGCGGGCGAAGGGGGACGGCTCCGGGGTGGTCACCTCCACCAGCCGCACCCGCCGGGCCTCGATGTCGCCCATCAGCTCGGTGAGGCCGGGCACGTCGAAGACGTCCTGAAGGCATTCGCGGACGGCTTCCAGCACGATGGGGAACGAACCGAACTCGCTCGCCACCTGGAGGAGCTGGGCGGCCCGCTGGCGCTGCTGCCACAGCGGGGTGCGCTTGCCGGGATCGCGGCGGGGCAACAGCAGGGCGCGGGCGGCGCATTCGCGGAACCGGGAGGCGAACAGGGCCGAACTGCCGACCTGGTCGGTGACGATCTGGGACACCTCGCCCCGGTCGAAGGCGACATCGGCCGCACCGATGGGGGACTGCTCGCCGTCGTACTCGGTGCCCTGCCGCATCGGATCGGTGTCGAGCAGGTCCAGGCCCATGAGGTCCGCGTCGGGCAGCCGCAGGACGATGCCGTCGTCCGCGTGCATCACCTGGGCGTCCATGCCGTACCGCTCGGACAGCCGCGCGGCGAGCGCGAGCGCCCAGGGGGCGTGGACCTGCGCGCCGAAGGGGGAGTGGACCACCACGCGCCAGTCGCCCAGCTCGTCACGGAAGCGCTCCACCACGATCGTCCGGTCGTCCGGCACATGGCCGCAGGACTGGCGCTGTTCGCCCAGGTACGTGATCACGTTGTCGGCGGCCCAGGCGTCGAGCCCGGCGGCCAGTAGCCGCTCCCGGGCCTTCTCGGGGGCGAGGGCGCCGACCTCACGCAGGAACGCGCCCAGCGCCCGGCCCAGTTCGAGCGGGCGGCCGAGCTGGTCGCCCTTCCAGAAGGGGAGCCGGCCGGGCACGCCGGGAGCGGGGGAGACCAGGACGCGGTCGCGGGTGATGTCCTCGATCCGCCAGGACGTGGTGCCCAGGGTGAACACATCGCCCACCCGCGACTCGTAGACCATCTCCTCGTCCAGCTCCCCGACCCGGCCGCCGCCCTTCTTCGGGTCCGCGCCCGCCAGGAAGACGCCGAACAGCCCGCGGTCGGGGATGGTGCCGCCGGAGGTCACCGCGAGCCGCTGCGCCCCCGGCCGCCCCGTGACCGTCCCCGCGACCCGGTCCCACACCAGGCGCGGCCGCAGCTCGGCGAAGGCGTCGGAGGGATAGCGGCCCGCGAGCATGTCGAGGACCGAGGTGTACGCCGACTCCGGGAGCGAGGCGAACGGCGCGGCGCGGCGGACCAGGGCCAGCAGCTCCTCCACGTCCCAGCTGTCCATGGCCGTCATGGCGATGAGCTGCTGGGCGAGCACGTCCAGCGGGTTCGCGGGCACCCGCAGCGACTCGATGGCCCCCTCCCGCATCCGCTCGGTGACCACCGCCGCCTGCACCAGATCGCCGCGGTACTTGGGGAACACCACACCGGTGGAGACCGCGCCCACCTGGTGCCCGGCCCGGCCCACCCGCTGGAGCCCGGAGGCCACCGAGGGCGGCGACTCGACCTGGACGACCAGGTCCACCGCGCCCATGTCGATGCCCAGCTCCAGGCTGGAGGTGGCGACGACGGCGGGCAGCCGACCCGCCTTCAAGTCCTCCTCGACCAGGGCCCGCTGCTCCTTGGACACCGAGCCGTGGTGCGCGCGGGCGAGCAGCGCGGGCGCACCACGGGCCGCACCGGCCTCGGCCATCAGCTCGGCGGGGGAGTGGTCCTCGGGCAGTGCCTCACCGGTGGCCCGCTCGTAGGCGATCTCGTTGAGCCGGTTGCACAGCCGCTCGGCCAGGCGGCGGGAGTTGGCGAAGACGATCGTGGACCGGTGCGCCTGGACGAGATCGGCGATCCGCTCCTCCACATGCGGCCAGATCGACGGCTTCTCGCCCGGCTGCCCGTCCTGGGCCGGGGAGCCGCCCAGTTCTCCCAGGTCCTCGACGGGGACGACCACCGACAGGTCGAACTCCTTGCCCGAGGGCGGCTGGACGATCTCCACCGCGCGCCGCGGCGACAGGAAGCGCGCCACCTCGTCCACCGGGCGCACCGTCGCCGACAGACCGATCCGCCGGGCGGGCCGGTCCAGCAGCTCGTCCAGCCGCTCCAGGGACAGCGCGAGATGCGCGCCGCGCTTCGTCCCCGCGACGGCGTGCACCTCGTCCAGGATCACCGTCTCCACTCCGCGCAGCGCCTCCCGGCTGGCGGAGGTGAGCATCAGGAACAGCGACTCGGGCGTGGTGATGAGGATGTCCGGCGGGCGGGTGGCCAGGGCGCGGCGCTCGGCGGCCGGGGTGTCGCCGGAGCGGATGCCCACCCGGATCTCGGGCTCGGGCAGGCCGAGGCGCGCCGACTCGTGCCGGATGCCGGTGAGCGGGCTGCGCAGGTTGCGCTCCACATCCACCGCCAGGGCCTTCAGCGGCGACACGTACAGCACCCGGCAGCGCTTGCGGTGCTCGGCGGGCGGCGGCTCGGCGGCCAGCCGGTCCAGCGCCGCCAGGAACGCGGCCAGCGTCTTGCCGGAGCCGGTCGGGGCGACCACCAGCACGTCCGAGCCCTCGCCGATGGCCCGCCACGCCCCCTCCTGCGCGGCCGTGGGCGCGGTGAAGGCGCCCGTGAACCACCCTCGGGTGGCCGGGGAGAATGCGTGCAGCGCCGACCGTGCCATGCCCCCCATCGTGCACCGCCCCACCGACAACCGGCCGTCTCCGCAGGTCAGCGCCGGGGTCCTCAGATCGCCCGCCCGTAGGCGCGCAGCGTGAGCAGCGCCTCCACGGTCACCACCGGCCGCCACTCCAGCGCCGCCCCCGGGGTCCAGTCCCGCCGCCGGGCCGGCCAGCCGCCGTCCTCGCGCTGCGCGGCCGCCAGGAAGTCCAGCGAGCGCTCCACCTCGGCGTCGGTGAACCAGCGGCGGGCCAGCGAGCCGGGAGCACGGGCGACGTCGTACACGAAGCTGTGCTCACCGGGGCCGTGGCCGGGCGGCAGCGGACCGTCCTCGGCGCGCTCGGGGTCCAGCACCACCAGCCGCCGCTCCCGCACCCGGCGGCCCAGCCGCTCGGCCACCTCCTCGGCGCGCGCCCGGTCCGGTGCGCCGTCCAGGAAGGCGACGGCCGCCGCCACCTCGTACGGACGCGCCGGGGCGCCCTCTTCCAGCGCCGTCACCGCCGCCCAGCAGAAGTCGGTGGCCCGGAACAGCCAGGCGTGCCACACCTCGTTGCGGTGCAGCAGCCCCACCACCGGCCCGGTGGTCAGCAGATCGCCGCGCGGATGGTCCGACGGCCTGATCCAGGGGGCGGCCGGATAGTCGCGGAGCGACGGGTGGCATGCGGGCAGCGCGCCGTCCCGGGTGGAGATCGCGGTCAGATAGCGGCACAGCCGCTCCACCCGCTGCCCTCCGCAGCGGCCGATCCCGTCGAGCACCCGCAGGGCGTGCGCGACGTGCTGCGGCTGGCTCACCGGGCCGCGCAGATCCGGCTCCAGGGCGTGGCCGTAGCCCCCGTCGGCGCCCAGGTACGCGGCGAGCGCGGTCTCGACCGGCTCGGCGTCGGCGTCCTGGAAGTGATACGCGAACCGGCGCTGCTCGAGCACGCGTGCGGTCAGCCACACGAACCGCGCGGCGCGGGCGAGCGGCGAGGCGGGCGTGGGCGGCGCGGACGGGGAGGAGGGGACTGCTGCGGATCGATCCATGGGACAGACCGTAGGGCGGGAAACGCCTGCGGAAGGGGGCTCACGCCCCGGTGCACCCCGGGAGCGCGATACTGGTCGCATGCGGTTGACGGTCTTCTGGCAGCGGATGGCGGATCACTTCGGTGAGGCGTACGCCGACTCCTTCGCGCGCGATCATGTGATGTCCCAGCTCGGCGGCCGGACCGTCCACCAGGCGCTCGCCGCGGGATGGGAGGCCAAGGACGTCTGGCGCGGAGTGTGCACCGCGATGGAGATCCCTCCCGAGAAGCGCTGACGAGCACGGGGCGGGGGCCGGGACGTGTGAGAGGGAGCGCACTCCCGGGGTGGCCGGATTTTCCGGACGGGTGTACGCCACACTTGCCGGGTGGCCCCGACCGAAGAGACCCTCTCCCCCGACGCCGACGGCGTCCCGACCCCCGCACAGGCCCCCGAGGACGCACCGGCCTCCAAGGACGCGCCTGCGCAGTCCGCGCGCATGCCGCGCTGGCTGCCCCGCGCCATGGTGCTCGCCCTTGCCCTGGTGGCCTGTTACCGGCTTGCCACCTGGGCCTTCGATCAGCTGACCGGACTGCTGCTGAACGTCCTGATCGCGTTCTTCCTGGCGCTCGCGATCGAACCGGCCGTGGACCGCATGGCCGCGCGCGGCGTCCGCCGGGGCCTGGCCACCGGAATTGTCTTCATCGGCATCCTCATCGCCGCCGCGGGCTTCTTCACCCTGCTCGGCTCGATGCTGGCCGACCAGATCATGACCATGGTCGAGGACTTCCCGAAGTACCTCGATCAGGTGGTCAGCTGGATCAACGACACGTTCCACACCCGGCTGTCGCGGCTGGAGATCCAGGACAGCCTGCTCCACTCCGACTGGCTGCAGAGCTATGTGAAGAACAGCGCCGACAATGTGCTGGACGTCTCCGCGCAGGTGCTCGGCGGGCTGTTCAGGCTCCTCACGGTGACGCTGTTCGCCTTCTACTTCGCCGCCGACGGCCCCCGGCTGCGCCGCGCGCTGTGCTCCGTGCTGCCGCCGAACCGGCAGACCGAGGTGCTGCGGGCCTGGGAGATCGCGGTCGCCAAGACCGGCGGCTACATCTACTCGCGCGGGCTGATGGCGCTGATCTCCGGTGTCGCGCACTACATCCTGCTGGAGAGCCTGGGCGTGCCCTACGCCCCGGCGCTGGCCGTCTGGGTGGGTCTGATCTCGCAGTTCATCCCGACCATCGGCACCTACCTGGCGGGCGCCCTGCCGATGCTGATCGCCTTCACGGTCAACCCCTGGTACGCGATCTGGGTGCTGGTCTTCGTCGTGGTCTACCAGCAGTTCGAGAACTACCTGCTCCAGCCGAGGATCACGTCGCGGACCGTGGACATCCACCCCGCCGTCTCCTTCGGATCGGTGATCGCGGGCACGGCGCTGCTGGGCGCGGTGGGGGCGCTGATCGCGATTCCGGCGACCGCGACGCTCCAGGCGTTCCTCGGCGCGTACATCAAGCGCTACGACGTGACGGACGATCCGCGGATGCACGGGCGGACGCGGCGGCGCGGTGCCTCAGCGCTGGCGCGCATGCGACACGCGCTGTCCCGGCGCAGTTGACACAAAAATCGAACATCCATTCTGATGGAGCCCCGGCCCGGTTATCCACAGGCCGAGCATGTCCGGGCCGCTTGTCAGTGGCAGGCGCTAGCGTCATGGACGTGAAGCGATCGACTCAAGCAAACCGGGTGGAACCCATGGCAGGAACCGACCGCGAGAAGGCACTCGACGCCGCGCTCGCACAGATTGAACGGCAGTTCGGCAAAGGCGCCGTGATGCGCATGGGCGAGCGGCCGAACGAGCCCATCGAGGTCATCCCCACCGGGTCGACCGCCCTCGATGTGGCCCTCGGCGTCGGCGGGCTGCCGCGCGGCCGCGTGGTGGAGGTGTACGGGCCGGAGTCCTCCGGTAAGACGACCCTGACCCTGCACGCGGTGGCCAACGCCCAGCGGTCCGGCGGCACCGTCGCCTTCGTGGACGCGGAGCACGCCCTCGACCCCGACTACGCGCAGAAGCTGGGCGTGGACACGGACTCGCTGATCCTGTCCCAGCCGGACAACGGCGAACAGGCGCTGGAGATCACGGACATGCTGATCCGTTCCGGCGCCCTCGACCTCATCGTCGTCGACTCCGTCGCCGCGCTGGTGCCGCGCGCGGAGATCGAGGGCGAGATGGGCGACTCCCATGTCGGCCTCCAGGCCCGGCTGATGAGCCAGGCGCTCCGTAAGATCACCGGTGCGCTGAACCAGTCCAAGACCACCGCGATCTTCATCAACCAGCTCCGGGAGAAGGTCGGCGTCATGTTCGGCTCCCCGGAGACCACCACCGGTGGCCGGGCGCTGAAGTTCTACGCCTCGGTGCGTCTGGACATCCGCCGCATCGAGACCCTCAAGGACGGCACCGACGCGGTGGGCAACCGCACCCGCGTCAAGGTCGTCAAGAACAAGGTGGCGCCGCCCTTCAAGCAGGCCGAGTTCGACATCCTTTACGGCCAGGGCATCAGCCGCGAGGGCGGTCTGATCGACATGGGCGTCGAGCACGGCTTCATCCGCAAGTCCGGCGCCTGGTACACCTACGAGGGCGACCAGCTCGGCCAGGGCAAGGAGAACGCCCGCAACTTCTTGAAGGACAACCCCGATCTCGCCAATGAGATCGAGAAGAAGATCAAGGAGAAGCTCGGCATCGGCGTGAAGCCCGCGGATCCGGCCGCCGAGCCCGGCCCGGACGCGGCGGGTGCCGTGCCCGCCGCGGAGCCGGCG